>JBAZUT010000003.1 GCA_041661265.1 Candidatus Paceibacterota bacterium
CATACGCATATATCTTATTATATGCAGTCATTATACAACAGTATTGGCGAGAATGGCATGGGCGGCAATTCATCCCTGTGTGTCTTGAAGGACAACACAGGGAGTTCTTGCCGGACTTTTAAATATAGAGACATCGGCCTGATTATCAGGAAATATGAAAAAAAGATCCAAAGTGAAAAGAACTTTCATATAATAAAGTAAAACACGTGCTGGAAACTGATCATCCGTTTCGGAATAGGATGGTTTTTTGTTGCGAAAAAAATACCATTTTGGATCTCATCGACCGGCAAGTTTGTGAAAGAACAATTCACATTGACCGGAATTGCCCGTGCAGGACTCAAGGTGGTATGGGACATGCATCTGTAATTGGTATTATGTTGTGTTGATATCTTTGTTCCCGAGATAGGCGATGCGGTGTATAATATATATGTAATCAATAAAATAACTCTATGAAAATAACAAACGCTTTTATCGGATTAACTGCAGTTGTAATTGTTCTGGGTGGTGCGTATTATTTCAGCCGGCAGTATTATGCGGCACCGGTTCCGCAGAATTACAATAATGTTCCGGTGGACGGCACTAATTCCGTTCCGGCAGGAACAAATGCTGTCAGTATGCAGAATTATTCATTTGCCCCAGCCACTCTCACGGTTAAAGCCGGAACGGCCGTGGTTTGGACGAATAATGATTCCGTTCCTCACACGATCAAGTCTGCCGGATTCAATTCGGGGACTATGTCGAAGGGGCAAACGTTCGAGTTCAAATTCGAGAATGCCGGATCGTATGACTATTTGTGCGGATTACATCCCTCGATGACAGGTAAAATAATAGTTGAATAAAATTATGTCAAAAGTTGAAAAAAACAGCGACAATTTGAAGGGATGCCTTTGCGCTAATTGTCCGACATATAATGACTGCGCAAGGGAGAAGAAAGAAATACTGTTCTGCTCGCAAGCGAACGGCAAGGGAACTTGTGCATATAAGATGCAAGGTTGCATCTGTCCCGTTTGTGTGGTTTACAAAAAAAATGGCCTGGATGCGAGCTTTTATTGCATCTATGGTTCTGCCGATGAAATTGAGAATAAGAAACCGTAAATAGGAGAAACAATTATGAAAGTTTGCGAGAATTGCAAGCTGATCTATGAGCTTCCGGCAAAGCATTGCGCGAATTGCGGAAATGAGCTTTTGATTCCTCAAAAAACGGATGAATATCTGATGAGTTTTTTGGAAATTGACGGCGCGATGCTGAACAGGTTCAGGGATATACAAAAAACGGCCATTGAGGAGACCGGAATGATCGGCAATGAAAGCGGAGAAATGATAGCTATCGGGATTTCAGGAAGCGGGCGGGACAAGTTCGATATGGCTGCAGAAGAAAGCAATTCGGAGTTTTTGCTGAAAGAATGCCTGAAAGAGCTGGAACATCTTGGAGCGCAAACCGAACTAATCCCGCTTAGGAAGTATAATATCAAACCGTGCAAGGCCTGTTATTCGACGGTGAATACCCAGTGCCATTTCTATTGCTCATGCTACCCCAGAGGCACTGATGCATCGGACGATATGACGAATATCCTTTATGACAAAGTGCTTGGTGCGGATATTATCATATTCGCGACGCCTGTGAATAATTTCAAAATATCATCACATATGGCGCTTTTCGTTGATCGCTGCATCAGTCTTGATGGAAGCCTTGAGCCGGCGGATCCGGGCAATCCGAAGAATAAGGATCTGAATGTCAAGCATATGAAATTCATATTGCTTACAGCGGATGACAATATCTCCGGCAGCGGTTTTGTGCGGCGCTTTATCGGAAAAACGGCAGGGATCATCGCGACCGGCCATGAAGAGGGAACGTCAATGGCGATCTCGTCGCTTTTTATGACGCTGAATCATTTCGGGATGATCTTCCCGCCATGGTCGAATATGTACGCCATGTCGTCGATCGCATATCCCACATTCAAAGACAAGGGAATTGTAACCGACGAAGCTTTTCTGGAAGATGCGAGAAAGATTGCGCGCAACACGATGACTTGCGCGAAGAATCTCAAAAATTTCAACGAATTCGGCTGGAAATACGATAATTCATCAAATTAAGCATATGTTCAATGAAATTTCTTATTACATGATATTCGGGCGGCCGCTTCTGGCGTATATGGGAATTGTCACGCTTTCGTCATTCCTATTCACGGCGTATATCGGATATTCAAATCTTCACGGAAATGTAAAGATACCTCTGAAATATCATTTTATGATGGCGAAAATATCGCTGTCGCTCGCGATCATCCACGGAACTTTTGCGGCTTTGGCATATTTCTAGAGATCGTTTAAAAAAGCCGCTCCATATTTGAGGCACGCGGGAGTATTCATCGTTTATCGTGCTTTATAATGCAAGAGGCGTAAAACCTCTTTTTAAATTGAATCTTGGTTAACTCGTGCATATTTGATATAATTACGTCAAGATAAGCTATATCATAAATAAATGAACAAAAAAATATCGGAAGATTATGCGAAAACGGATATTGAAAAGCTTGCAAAGACGCTGAAAGCCGATCTTAAAAAAGGCCTTACGACCGATGAGGCGATCCGAAGGACGAATATATACGGGAAAAACGAAATAAGCAAAAAGAAGAAAGTTTCGCCGGTCATCAAATTCTTGAGCTATTTCAATAATCCGATGGTGATAATCCTGATCATTGCGGCGCTCCTGTCGGGACTCACGGGAGAGATCGAAAATCTCATTATTATATTTTTGATGGTGTTTCTCAGTGTTATTATGAATTTTTATCAGGAATATAAATCAAACAAGGCCGCTGATGAGATCGCAAAGAAGCTTGCGGTCAGGGCGACCGTGATGAGAAACGGAGTTAAGGTCGATGTTCTTACGAAACATATCGTACCGGGGGATGTCGTGCTTCTTTCGGCCGGAGACATAGTTCCTGCTGATGGCAGGATCGTTCAGTCTGACGATTTTTTCATCAATGAATCGGTATTGACCGGAGAGAGTTTCCCGCAGGAAAAAACGGCGAACGATGCCGGAGAAAATAATATTGTGTTTTCGGGAACGAATGTGGTGTCGGGATATTCTCAGGTCTTGATCGTGAATACGGGTGCGAATACTGAGTATGGAAAGATCGCGGATAAGCTCGCGGACACGAATGAAGTGAATGCATTCGAATTGGGAATAAGGGATTTCGGTTATTTTATCATAAAGATAATAGTCGTAATCGTACTTATCATTTTTTTGATAAATGCCATTGAGAAAAAAGATCTTCTCGATTCATTCATATTTTCCATTGCTGTCGCGGTCGGCATAACGCCGGAGCTGTTGCCGATGATAATGAGCGTGAACATGGCCAAGGGTTCGATCAATATGGCCAAAAAGGGCGTTATTGTGAAAAGGCTCAGCGCCATTCCCGATTTCGGAAGCATGGACATCCTGTGTACGGATAAGACCGGAACGCTCACCGAGGACAAGATAACTCTCGTAAAATATATTGATCTTTCGGGAGGGGAGGACAAAAGCGTGCTGAGGCTCGCTTATATCAATGGATATTATGAAACCGGAATAAAAAGCCTTCTGGACAAGGCCATACTTGATTTTAAGAGTGTTGCCATGGATGACTTGAACAAGGTTGATGAGATCCCCTATGATTTCATGAGAAAAAGATCTTCGATCATTTATGCGGAAGCCGGCAACAGGCAGATGGTGACAAAGGGCGCTCCGGAAGAAGTTTTCAAGATCTGTTCAACATGTCTTGATGGAGGGAAGGCTGTTGAGCTTTCGCAGGCTGAGTTTGTAAAAATAAACAAGGTGTATGAAGATCTGAGCAAGCAGGGATTCAGGGTTCTTGCGATCGCCACGAAGGATGTGCAGGATGACAAGAAGATCTATCCGAAGAGCGAAGAGAGCGGAATGACGCTCGTCGGATTTACGGTTTTTTATGATCCTCCGAAGAAGGGCGTTGCCGAAACGCTGGATTTCATGAAGAAGCACGGAATTGAGATCAAGATCCTGACAGGAGACGGACTGCTTATTACAAAAAAAATATGTGAAGATATCGGATTTCAGATCAAGGGATCCATTTCGGGGGAAAATCTTGATCTCAATAAAATGAGCGTTTCGAGCATTTCTGCGATCGCTGAAAAAACAAATGTCTTTGCAAGACTCTCTCCGATCCAGAAAGAAAGGATAATATCCGTACTGAGAAAAAAGGGCTATGTTGTCGGCTATCTCGGTGACGGCATAAATGACGCGCCATCGCTTCGAAGCGCGGATGTCGGAATATCCGTCGATAATGCCGTTGATGTTGCGAAAGAAACGGCAGATATAATACTTCTGAAAAAGGGGCTTAAGGAGCTTATGGATGGAGTGCTCGAAGGGAGAAAAACCTTTGGAAATACGATGAAATATCTGATGATGGGATTAAGCTCCAATTTCGGAAATATGTTCAGCATGATCGGCGCGGCACTGTATCTTCCGTTCTTTCCGATGATGCCCGGACAGATCCTTCTGAACAATTTCATATATGATACGTCGCAGCTTTCTATACCTCTCGACAATGTCGATGATGAATATTTGAAGAAGCCGAAGCATTGGGATATGAATTTCATTAAACTTTTCATGTATGTGTTTGGTCCCATAAGCTCGCTCTTCGATTTCATAACCTTCTATGTTCTGTTCCATGTGTTCGGACTTGCGGATGGCGCTTTCCAGACAGGATGGTTCATTGAATCGCTTGCGACCCAAACTTTTGTGATCTACGTGATTCGAACAAGAAAAATCCCGTTTTTGGAATCAACGCCAAGCAAATATCTGCTGGCTTCCACCATAGGTGCGATGTGCCTGGGCATCATTCTGACAATGCCGTTTATCGGGAAAGTCTTCGGATTTATTTTTCCCTCATCCGGCGTTTTTATTTCGTTATTCGCAATCGTGTCTGCTTATCTCGTTGTTGTGGAAATAGTGAAGCAGATCTTTTACAGAAAATTATACAGGGCAAGCAGGAATTAAATAAAATAAAAAAGATGCGGATTCGGACATTCAGTATGTGAAAATGACGATTTTCATGGGAAGTTCGAACATGATCCATTTGAGGCTGAGGCGAACATGATCCAAGAAGCGATAATAAGGGTTCACGAAGAAGCCGAGCTCGGATTTCAAGGATCATCTTGCGATAATTGCGCGTTATACAATATCAGGAAGCTGACCAATGAGAGGGGAATGAAACATCTGCAGTCGCAATAATCAGGCATATATGCCAGGTTTTTTGGTTTTGTAAATATTTTATAGAATCGAATATTGATTTATTTGATATGCCGTGCTATTCTGAATCTCGAGAATAAATATTCTCACAAAGAGGAGATGAATATATGAGCATATTCGACAGGTTCTTTAAAAAAGAAGAGGAACATTGCGATATATTGGAGCAAGCCAGAAAAGATATCGCATCAAAGGCATTATGGGATCTGCACGTCCTAAGATCAACCGCATATGAAGAGGCTGTGAAAATAATCGAGTGGTGCACAGTTGCGCAAAAGAAAAACGATCCGTCGGATCACGTCGATGCTGCGGTCATGCTTATGAGTTATTGTGCCGCATCTTCATCAGCTATTTTGAAGGAGATAAAAAAACTATCAGGATCGCAAGCCGGCAATTTCGAGCAGAATCTTTATGGGGCACTCGGAAAGATCGATATTCTTTATGATGAAAATGATCACATAAAAAGACTTAAAGCAAAAAGAGCGGAAGTTTATTACTTATTCGGGAATAAGCCATCATATAGAATAAAGAAATCAGCGCAATTGCTTGCAGCTTGCATTGTATCCAGCGAAAATTTGGATGCAGCCAGGGCGCTCTACCGAAACGAAAATTTCACCGAAGAAGTGAAAAAACAGCTGAAGGAGGAAATGAGCGTTTACGATGAAAACATCGTAAAAGAAATAATTGAAGAGAAATAGAGGCCTATGAGAGGTCTTTTTTATTTGGATCTGTGCTATAATCAATTTATGAAATATGATATCGCGATAATCGGCGGAGGGCCTGCGGGGATGATGGCTGCAGGGCGTGCAGGCGAGCTTGGCGCTCGCGTTGTTTTGGTCGAAAAAAACGTAAACTTGGGTACAAAGCTTCTTATGACCGGGAACGGAAGGTGCAATATAACCAATCTTTCCGACGATCCGAAGGGAATAGCCGCCAAATTCGGAAAGAACGGAAGATTCCTTTTTTCAGCGCTGAACTTGTTTTCTGCCGGTGATGCTGTGGCTTTTTTCAGATCAAGAGGACTTGAAATAAAAGTTGAAGAACAAAATAAGGCATATCCTGCGAGCGACAAGGCCCATGACGTTCTGGATGCACTTCAGGGATATATGGAAGATGGCGGTGTTGAGATCAGATCGGGTTCTAATGTGGCAGACCTCGAGGCAAGCTCGAATGCGGTTGAATATATAAAGCTTGAAAACGGTGAAAAGATAGAAGCCGATAAATTCATAATTGCAACGGGTGGGCTTTCATATCCGCAAAGCGGCTCAACCGGCGACGGATTCAATTGGGCGAAGAAACTCGGCCATAGCGTGAGCGGACTCTACCCTGCGCTGACGCCTATTATTATTGAGGAAGGTGCTGTTGCGGACCTTGAAGGATTGAGCCTGAGAAATGCCGATATCTCTATTTATAAAAACAGCAAAAAAATAGATTCAAGGCGCGGCGAAGCTATTTTTACAAAAAATGGGATGAGCGGACCGGCAATAATAGATCTTTCAAAGAGGATCGGAAAGGAATTGCCGGGAGTTATTTTGAAGATCGACCTTAAGCCTGAGCTTGATTTTGATAAGTTGGATAAATTAATGCAGCAGGATTTTTATGTGAAGAAGAACAAGCTTTTCAGGAACAGTTTTGACAGGATGCTTCCGAAAAAAATGATCCCCGTGGTGATCAGGCTTTCGGGCATAGATCCGGTGAAAAAAGTCAACAGCATAAGTAAAGATGAACGCAAGAAGATCCTCCATCTTATAAAAGAATTTACTCTCACAGTTAAGAGTCTCGCGGGATTTGAAAAAGCTGTTGTTACTTCCGGAGGCGTTAAGCTGAGGGAGATCGATCCCAGAACCATGAGGTCGAAGATCATGAGCAATCTATTTTTTGCGGGGGAGATCCTTGATCTGGACGGTCCGACCGGAGGATTCAATTTGCAGATGTGCTGGAGCACGGGCAGGGTTGCGGGCGAGAACGCCGCAAAGAAACGGGTTGACCTGACAGATCGACCTGAAAGGTAACATAATCATGGTAACATAATCATCGCCTTGACGTTATATATAATATATACTATAATAAGTTTTTTAAGTAAAATTTCGTTCAAAATCTCAGGCGTATTGCCGGGGGATTGATTTATTGGTATTAAAATGGAAAATAATACGAAAAAAACGCTGGGTATATTCTTGAAATATTCGCTCAGATATAAACTGCTGATGTTCCTGATCCCGCTTTCAATAACGGGAGCGGTCGTAACAAATGTCATAATACCTCTTTATTACAAGGCTTTTTTTGATGTGCTTGCGAGCGGGCAAAGCAAGGAAGTTATTTACGAAAGCTTGAGGCAGAATTTGTATTTGATTTTGATAACAGTTTTGGTCGGCTGGGTTTTCTGGAGAATTACGACATTTTCAAGCATATATTTCCAGACGAAGGTGATCGCGGATCTGTCGAACATGTGTTTTGCATATCTGCATAAGCATTCATTTTCCTATTTCAACAACAACTTTACCGGATCATTGGTGAAAAGGGTGGGATATTTTTCTAGAGCATATGAAGATATTGTGGACAGGATCACATGGGACATTGTTCCGATCTTCATTGAAATGACGGTTATAGCGATAGTTCTTTATTCAAGAAGCCCGATCTTGGGCATAGCTTTGACCATATGGGTGGTTGTATTTCTGATCATAAACTGGTTTTTGACGAAATATAAACTGAAATATGATATTCTGAGAAGCGCAGCGCAGACGGAAGCCACGGGGTTTTTGGCCGATACGATCACAAATAACGGCAACGTGAAGCTTTTTTGCGGTTACGACAGAGAGGTTAAAAGATATTTCGATCTAAATGAGAGAGTGAAGAAGCTGAAGCAGTTTGCCTGGAATTTGGACAGTGCATTTGAAGCTTTTCAGGGTCTTCTTATGATCTCTCTCGAAATCGGAATATTATATCTGGCCATAGATCTTTGGAAGGACGGCAAGCTGACGGCCGGAGATTTTGTTCTCCTGCAGACATATGTCTTCATTATATTCCATAAGCTTTGGAATATTGGAAAAATTATCAGGAATATATATCAGAATCTTGCCGATGCGGAAGAGATGACCGTTGTCCTGAATACGCCTCATGAAATAGTCAATGTTCCCGGGGCGAAAGATCTTGCAATGAAGGGCGGAGAAATTGAATTCAGGAATGTCCGCTTCTATTATCACAAAACTCGAAAGATCCTGGACAAGTTCAATCTTAGGATAAAGGCTAGAGAGAGGATCGCGCTGATAGGCCCGTCAGGCGCGGGAAAAACCACGGTTGTGAAGCTGCTCCTCAGGAATCATGATGTGGACGGCGGAAATATCCTTATCGACGGCCAGGACATATCAAAAGCGAAATTGGAAAGCCTCTGGACGAATATAAGCCTTGTTCCGCAGGACCCAATTCTGTTCCATAGGACTTTGATGGAGAACATAAGATACGGAAAGCCCGATGCGACGGACGAAGAGGTTTTCGAAGCTTCGAAGATCGCACACTGCAGCGAATTCATCGACATTCTTCCGAATAAGTATGATACGCATGTCGGAGAAAGGGGCGTAAAGCTTTCCGGAGGGGAGAGGCAAAGAGTCGCGATCGCAAGGGCAATACTCCGGAATGCGCCGATCCTTATTTTGGACGAAGCAACCTCGAGCCTTGATTCCGGTTCAGAACGGTTGATCCAGGACGCATTGAACAAGCTCATGGAAAATAAGACCGTGATCGTGATCGCACACAGACTCTCGACGATCGTGAAAATGGACAGGATAATTTTCATCGGATGCGGAGAGATCATCGAGGAAGGCACGCACAAGGAGCTTCTGGAAAAAGAGAACGGGAACTATAAGAAGCTGTGGGAATTGCAGGCCGGAGGATTCATCACGGAAGAATAAAACAACCCTTTCACGGGGGTTGTTTTAATAAAAAAAGACCTTTTATTTTAAGATCTCTTATTTTATATTCCACCAGCAGTCAAAAGTTTTCAGAACATTTTCGTAGTCTTCTTTTTTTACATTTCTTTCTTCGATGACCGTTATATCATAATGCTGATATTCATCAAATTCTCTTTTTTGGACCGTAAATTTAACATTTGGAAGATGGATAACGTCTCCGACTGTTGGGGCCACTTTTCGTTTGATATTCGCTTCTAGTTTAACGACGGGAAGGCCGTCGACGATTATTATTGTTCTGCATAATATCGATATTGTATCAGAACATTGCCGAAGCAAGTTCTTTTCAAGCTCATTTATTTTTCTGCAAAGTTCGCACAAATTATATCACCTGTTCCAAGCGGAACAATTCAGTATATGAATAAAATCATCGATTGTCAATATATATCAATTTGATATTACGGAGCGGTGATGTAAAAATTTGACATTTCCGAAGAATCTGCTAATATTCAAACATACAGTTCACTTTGAAAATTCTATCCTATGTGCGGGGTTAATCGCACCATTCATAGCTTCCGCCTTGGGCGGATAGGCGACCGGGGAGATCTGTCGGGAGCCAAATGCAATGATTGACTGATCGCTTGAGCGGTTGGAAGGTCTCACTTAACAAGAAGTATAATTCTTGTCTATCGTGAGATGTTCTGACCGCTTTTTTTATTCTTCATTTCTGAATAATTCAAGAAATATTTTGAAACAGAAAAAATGAAGAATAATCATGCGTAGCTTCAGTGAAGCAAGGTAAACGCAGGAAGAATTACTTCCGGAAAAGCGGGAAAAAACAAAAGGAGGAAAAAAAATGTTTTACTGCGAGAAATGCAGAGAAGAGAATAAATGGCCCAAAAGCTTGTTCAAGAGCTATGGTCCATGTGAAATGTGCGGAAAGGTACGGGAATGCAATGATGTGCCATCAAGGTGCCTGCCGCCATAATAGAAAAGGAGGAATAAAAATGACCTTTACCAAAAGAATACAGAAAGCGATAGAAATATCGGCAACGATACATGAAGGACAATACAGGAAGGGAACCAGTGTTCCGTATGCGACGCATCCGTTTGCGGCGTTTCTCATCGGAAGCAAATATACCGATGACGAAGATACGCTTATTTCGATCCTCATGCATGACGGTCCCGAAGATACCGATATGACTTTCGACCGGATCAAAAATGAATTCGGTCCGGATGTCAGCGAGATCGTGCGGGGAGTCACCAAGGAAAAGAGGTTCGCAAGGCTTCCCTGGAAAGAAAAGGAGGAAAAATATCTGGCGAATCTGCGAAGCGCCAGGATCGAATCAATGATCGTGTGCGCGTCCGATAAGATCCACAATATGATGTCGACCATCAATGAGTATGACGGGGAAGGATTCTGGAAGCGGTTCGCTGCGACAAAAGAACAGAAAATAAAATACTATGAAAATGTGCTCGAGGTCCTGAAAGAAAGGATCTCCGGCGGGATCATAGACGAATATGAAGAGACCCTTTCAAGAATGAAAGAAGTCGTGAGCTAAGGCCAAAGTGGACTATAAAACCCACTTTTTTTATGTAAATTTTTGTTGATTATGCCGTAATACGGCATAGGGTTGACATGTGCTGAAAAAGTTGTATTATTGAGGTGAATTTTGCATTAACATGCAGAAATTCGAAAAAAACAATGATCGGAGGTTAGATATAATGGAAGCATCACAGGCAATCCAGTGTCAGATTGTGAGAATGCCGAATTTGAAAAGAAACATGACAGATCTTGTGCAAGCGGTGAGCATAGGCGTAATGGAAAAAGGCCTGCCCGGATCAAGGGCTGTGGAATATCAATACGGAGTATATAGGGTGGCTGCAAAATATGAAAATGTCACCGGCCCTCCGCACAGAGCGGATGTCGAGACCAAGCACCGGGTGTTTTGGGACGAAGAATCTCTGAACAGGCTGGAGATCCTACTCGAGGGATTGATCGAGGAAGGCAAGCCATTCGTCACCAGGACGGGCGACGGAAGCGGAGAAAACCCCTTCATTACATTGAGGTGGGAGAGAGAAATAATAGCATACGCGCGCCAATGATCGACGCGCAATTTTTATTGTACCTGTTTGCATGGATTTTTTGCTATAATTTGATATACTGAGATCATGAATATAAATATCCATCATGGGAATATTTGAAGATCGGTATCGAAAATTGAATAATGAGCAGAAAGAGGCCGTCGATAATATCGAGGGGCCTATGCTTGTGGTTGCGGGACCCGGAAGCGGAAAGACAGAACTTCTCAGCCTTCGCGTGGCCAATATTCTGAAAAAGACAGATGTATATCCGAGCAATATCCTTTGCCTCACTTTCACCGAGAGCGCTGCGATCAACATGCGGGAGAGATTATCCGACCTTATCGGTAGCGATGCTTATAGGGTTGCGATACACACCTTTCACAGTTTCGGAGTTGAGATCATGAACATGCATCAGGAGTATTTTCACGAAGGAGCGTCGTTTTCGGCGGCGGATGAACTTATGCAACTGGAATTTCTTGATGGAATATTCGACGGTCTTCCATATGATAATCCACTCAAGAAAGAGCATCCTAAAGAGGGTTACATATATCTGAAGGCGTCAAAACGCGCGATCGAGCAACTCAAGAAAGCCGGAATTTCTCCGAAGGAGCTGCATGAGATCCTCAAGCATAATGAGGCCTTTTGTTCGGCCATGAAGAAAGATATTGCCGATGTGTTTGACAGGAGGATCTCAAAAAAGGAGATCGGGAGCATTGAAAAATTATTGCAAAAAGCCTTAGAGCTGCAGGAGGCGGAATTTCCTGTGAAACAGTTCGGATCACTGAGGAATAGTTTCTGCAATTCACTTTCCGGCGCACTGAATGGCGTCAAGGATTCCGGAAAGATGGCCGAGCTTACGAAATGGAAGTCGGAGTGGACGAAGAAAGACATTGACGGAATGCGCGCTCTGAAGACGGAATTAAATCAGAAAAAAATGGAAGCGCTCGCGGACGTTTATGGCAAATATCAGAAGACCATGTTTGATAACGGATATTATGATTTTGACGATATGATATTGAAGGTTATCGGCGAGATCGAACGGAATGAATCCCTCCGATATGAGATAAGGGAGAAATATCAGTATATTCTGGTGGATGAGTTTCAGGACACCAATGACGCGCAAATGAGGCTGGTTGATGCGCTGCTGGATGCGAAGGAGAATGAGGGACGTCCGAATATAATGGCGGTAGGGGACGACGACCAGGCCATATTCAAGTTCCAAGGCGCCGAGATATCAAATATTATGGGATTTCGGAAAAAATACAGAGACGTCCGAATGGTGGTACTGAAAAGCAATTACAGATCGACGCAGGAGATCCTTGATTCGGCGAGGGTCGTCATCAAGAACGGAAATAACCGGCTGGAAAATCTGATCCCTGAGATCGAAAAGGAACTTGTTGCAGGGAATCAGAGCGTGCCGAAGGGAAAAGTCGTTCATGCAGAATTTGAAACACGCGAGGAAGAGGATTATTGGGTTGCGCGGGAAGTGAAAAGGTTCATTGATGAGGGAAGCAGCCCGAGCGCCATTGCAGTCATTGCGCGCCGCCATGAGGATCTTGAGAGGATCGTGCCGTTCTTTCTCAAGTTGAAAATGCCTATACGTTATGAGCGCCAGCAGAACGTATTGAACGAGATACATATAAGGCAGGTCATACAGATGTCGCGATTCGTCGTTTCTCTGTCGCAAAAGAACAGGCAGGAAGCGGATGAATATCTTCCTGAAATATTGAGCTATTCTTTCTGGAACATTGAAAGAAAGACGATCTGGAAATTGTCGCTCAATCAGAGAAAGCTCTGGATAGAATCCATGCTTGAAGGCGAGAACGCGAAGCTGAAGGAAATCGCAGAATTTTTTCTTGAAATGGCGGCAAGGGCCTCATATGAACCGCTGGAATATGTCCTGAGCGCGATCATAGGCGCAAATGAGGTTCTACTGGAGGAGGAATCCGAGGACGAGGCAAAAGAGAGTGCAATGGCTGTGAATACAAAAACAAGAAGTCCTTTTAAAGAGTATTATTTTTCGCGTGATAAACTGAAGGATAACAGGGATGAGTATGTCAGGTATCTTTCCAGCCTGAAGATCTTTATTCAGGCGCTTCGCGAATATAAGAGCGGGAAGCCGGTTTTTCTGAAAGACCTGGTTGAGTTCGTTGATGTGCACGAAAAGAACGGTATCAAGCTTACGGACAAAAGCTCTTTTGTGAATGCAAGCGAAGCAGTCGAGCTTATGACAGTGCACAAGGCGAAGGGGCTTGAATATGACACTGTGTTCATAATAAATTGCCAGGAAGGCATTTGGGCGAAGGGATCAAATGCTAATAAGCTGCGCTTTCCGGAAAATTTGAAAATTGCTCCAATGGGAGACGATATCGATGATCAGCTGAGGCTTTTTTATGTGGCAATGACCAGGGCAAGGTCGAATCTTTTCGCGACCGCCTACCAAAGGGATGGAAACGGAAAAGAGTCGGAAAAACTTCATTTTATGGAATTGGATTCCAAAAAGAACGAAATGATATCTATAAAAAAGGATTCTTCCGACTGGGATCTGGAGTGTCTGGCTCTCGGAATGGAAGCGGTGAATGCGGCGCCATTTACGGGCGATGAAAAAGCGGTTTTGCTTCCGATCATCGAAAAATATAAGATGAGCGTAACTCATCTTAATAATTTTCTTAATGTGAAAGATGCAGGCCCGCAAGCATTCTTTGAACAGAATCTCCTGAGATTTCCCCAGCCGAAATCAGTTGCGGGCGTGTTTGGAACTGCAATACACAGCACTATGAATTTTGTTCTTGCAAGAACGTCAAAAACTAAAAAAGTTCCGGATCTTCAAGGCGTACTGAGCGAATTTGAAAGATATCTTGAAAAAGAGAGGCTTAGCAAAGAGGATTTTGAACATTACTTGAAACGAGGCAAAGATGCCCTGTCGTTTTTTTACGACACGAAAAAATCAAAGTTTGATCCAAGTCACAGGGCGGAAATGGATTTTTCGAACCAAGGGGTCGTGATTAACGGCGTTCCGATCTCCGGAAAAATAGACAAGATCATAATGGAGGGCGATGCTGAGATGGTCGTGAGCGACTATAAGACCGGGAGCGCGTCACTGGACTGGAATGGAACTTCTCCCGATGAAAAGATCAAATTATATAACTACAGAAAACAGCTGATCTTTTATAAACTGCTGGTGGAGAATTCGAGAGAATATAAAAACAAATTTTCAGTTAAAAGAGGTGTTTTGGAATATATTGAGTCCAAGAACGGAAAGATCGTCGATCTGGATCTTTTAATCGATCCGAAGGAAGCCGAGAGGCTCGAAAAGCTAATTGCGGCAGTATACGCAAAGATCCAAAAGCTTGAATTTCCGGACGTATCAAAATACTCGAAGGACAAAAGCGGTATAATTGAATTCGAAGGAGACCTGATCAGTGGGAGAATATAAGTAAATAATTTCTAATTTCTAATTTCTAATTTTTAATCAATTTCTAATGATGCAATGACAAATGACCAGAATGGTACATTAGAAATTAAATATTTCACCAGTGATTTTAGAAAGATTTATGTTTATGACATTCTAAGTTAGATCATTTATTAGAAATTAAGAATTAAAAATTAGATATTTGAGAAATTATCTTATTTGAGAAGCATTGTAGTATTGGTAAAATATCAGTGACCATATATAAACAATAATCAATGAACTATGTATCTATTTTTTGACACGGAAACAACGGGGCTTCCAAAAAAATGGAGCGCTCCTGCGTCAGATTTTGAGAATTGGCCCAGGCTGGTGCAGATCGCCTGGCTTGTCTATGACAGAGAAGGCAAAAAGATGAAGGGAAAAAATTATATAATAAAACCTGAAGGATTTGAGATCCCCGAAGAAGCGTCGAAAATCCATGGAATTACGACGGAGCTTGCGATCAAAAAGGGAAAGAGGCTGAAAACTGTACTTGGAGAATTTTCAAAAACAATGGTCGAGTCCGATTTTATCATCGCTCACAACATCAGTTTTGATGAAAAGATCATTGAGGCGGAATTCCTCAGGACCGGAACGCAAAAAAGCCTTTTTTCACCGAAAAAAATGTGCACCAAGGACCTGTCCACGGAATTTTGCGCCATAGCCGGTACGTGCGGCTATAAATGGCCGTCTTTGAAGGAGTTGCACATAAAGCTGTTTGGAGAGGATTTTGAAGATGCGCACGACGCTATGGTCGATGTGAAGGCTTGCGCGAGATGTTTCTTTGAGTTGAAAAAACTTGGCGTTGTTTCCTGTTGAAGATCAAATATCAAAATAATGAAAAAAACGAAAATAAAGATTCTCCGTGCGGTTGCTGTCATGTTTGTATTTGCGGCAATCGCGATCATTTCGATAAATTATATTGAAATAAAAAGCAGTGAAAGATCTGTATATAGGGATATAGGTGGTATTGAAACTAATCGGACGGCGATCGTGTTTGGGGCGAAGGTCCGCGGTGAAAATATGAGTTCGATGTTCGAGGACAGGGTTGTGTCGGCATTGGAACTATATCGTGCCCGGAAAATCGAAAAAATACTGGTGAGCGGTGACCATGGAAGGCCGGAATATGACGAAGTTAATGCGGCAAAAGATTATCTTGTGTCCAATGGAGCGGATGCGGATGATATTTTCACTGATTATGCGGGTTTTGACACATATGACACGCTGTATCGCGCAAAAGAGATCTTCGGTGTTGAAGGCGCAATTTTGGTAACACAGGAATTCCATTTGTATAGAGCGTTATTTATCGCGAAAAGCATAAATATGAATGTAGTCGGATATGCCTCAGACAGGCATGATTATCCAGGAAAAGAGATATATAGCGGAAGAGAACTGTTTGCCAGAGTCAAGGCGTATTTTGATGTAATATTGAAATCCAAGCCAAAGTTTCTGGGAGATAAAATTCCCATTGAGGGAGATGGAAGAGAAAGCTGGGATAATTGATTTACAAATATGCATAATTATATTATAATTTTCATATAAATAAATAAGAAAAATTATGGAAAAGAAATATCTGACTTTCTTGGGTCTTGCAGCTGTAATAATTATAATAATATCAATAACATTTATGAGCAACAAAGGTGATAAAAATGACAGCGAAAACGCTGAAAAGAGCGGAAATGAAACTGTCGAGAAGGCGAAGGATGATAAAACGGCAAGGGTGACGAAAGCCGGAGATGTAATTTCCGTTCATTATACCGGAAAATTGGCTGATGGCACGAAGTTCGATTCAAGCTTGGACAGGGGCGAGCCGTTCACATTCACTCTTGGCGCCGGCCAGGTCATTAAGGGGTGGGATCAGGGACTTGCGGGGATGAAGGTCGGAGAAAAGAAAACGCTCGTTCTGCCTCCGGAACTTGCATATGGCAAAAACGGATATCCTCCGGTGATCCCGCCGAATGCAACATTGACATTCGATGTCGAGCTGATATCCATAAAATAGAACAGCTGACGAGATGCATTAATCCGGAAAATTACAAGCAATGATGGAAAATAATAAATTTGAAAATAAGAATGAGTATGCTTTTGAGAATTTGCTTGAAAAGTATAGGGAAGGCGGAGTCGAACTTCTGAAAGAGAGAAAATTCATCACCAAGGAAGAAATAGAGAATGGATTTAAAGACGAAAAAGTTCTTGTATGCGATGTTTATGTTAAGGATATAGAGAATCATAGGGAGGGCGATCATTTCAGAGACGGCAATATCTATAGTATAGATCATCATGCTCCATTGAAGGAATTCCAGCAAAAGATATCAAGCGCCAATATCGCCATAGAATATGTCAGAAATAACGGTCCGATCGGAAAAGATTTTAAAGTCATAACGAATCATACCGATGCCGACAGTGTTCTGGCGTGCCTTATAATGCGCGGGGTTTTGCCGCCGGATGACAGATTTGCGAAAGCGGCCATTGCGGCAGACCATACGGGCGAGAAAAACGAAATTGCTGATCTTCTGCAGGCGATCCAATATGAGAGAGATATCGAACTTGCAGTCAGAAATCTGCAATTATTGCTTGACGGTGAGCCGCTTGAGAAAAGAGCCGCGGACCTTTTGAAAGAGAGGGATGAGGACCGCATTAAGGCGGAGAAAATGGTTGAAGAAGGAAATATCCAAGAGATCGGAGGCGTGAGCTATGTTGAACTTGAAAAAAAGATAGATCCGAATTTTTTCATCCCGATGATCCCGGGTGCCATGATCATTGTGACTTTCAGCAAGCATGGGGATTTTCCCGAACGGCTCGAGACGAGGGTGAGATTGGGGGAGGCCGGCCTGGAAAAGGGCGTGAGTCTGCTCGAACTCGGGATAGAAGACATTGATCCGAATTGGGGAGGCCGGTGGAATGCCGGTTCTGACAAAAGAGGCGGCGGGACTGACTTGCTGCCGGATGAATATGTCCGAAAGCTGAATGACAGATTGCAGGATCATTTGGACAAAGAGGGTCAGTGACCGCCCCGTTGTGGATAAAGGGTATTGACACGAATTTATTATGTGCTAGACTGGTATTGTAATTAAAAATATGAACTATTCAGCAGCACAATCAAATGAAGTAAGGATGACCAAAAAAGTTGGTCATGTTGTGGTTGTGGCAATTAAAAACCTACTAGTAAGGTAATTTGCTTTTGGCTTGATTAAGAGGAAACTACGTTAAGAATAAGGCTAAAAGCAAACTACTCGAAGTAGGTTTTTTGTTTAATTATATATTTTCCCTGACTGATTGTATTGCTGCGAAGAATGCAGTTGTTAGTGAAAATATAGCTGCACATTGAGATCGCGATGATTTCCCATAAAGAGATCGTTAAAAAATGGCGTCAATCAAGCCGGAGGTTTTGAGCGAAATGCTACTACAATTGCGTTTTGCGGCAGGAAATATCTTTCAAGAAAGAAGCTTTGAATTTTCAGAGCAACACCATGGATCCCGCAACAACCGAATCAATCTCAATTGTTTTCAGCCGTCACTAATCAATGCGGGATATGAAGAATAAAAAAAATATCTTCATATCCCAATCTCTCCCTTGTTTTTTTAAAACAGATTTCTGAACAGTGGGATCAGAAATTTGCGTTAAAAAGATCAAAACGCGGTAAATTAAAAAAAAGGAGGATAAAAAATGGTGTATTTTGCACAGGACGAGTCCGTAATAAACGGAATAGTGGACTCAAAAAAGAGCGAAGCCGACAAAGACAAGTATGGATTGCGCGATGAGCAATTCGATGTCGCAAGAAACACTGGCAAGGCACAAGAGTTTGGGGAATAGGACTAAATATTCCCCGCTCGTATTTTAGAAAGTTTGTTTTTGTCCGCATGAAGCGAGCAGAAATAAGCTCTATAAAAGACGGGCTTAAACAGGATGATAAGCATGCCATCACGGCGCTTATACTTTCACGACTTGGAAAAAAAGCCAAGCACGGCAAGATCCTTGAAAATAATAGAAAAGAGGGAAAAATATGGTAAGTTTTGCAAAAGAAGGTTCAAAAATAACCGCGTTTGAAATAGAAAAAGAAAGCAGAGAGCGTTTTGGAAGAAAGGATGAGCAGAACATAAACGGTAATTTTGAAAGAGGAAATTAAATAAACCATATAAACAATAAGGGAAGCGGAAACTTGACCGCTTCCCGGCCATTTTTCATATGATCCCGTCCATGCTTATAAGGTTTACAGGCACTGACGGGCTTAAAATGAAAAGCCCTTACACAAATAAGAGAGGTTAAACAACTAAAAAAAGTTGGGTGCTATCCGACCAACATTCGGAAAAAGTTCCTGCCTCTCTTATACCAATCATCTGCGTGATAATTGCGAACCTATCCCTGTTTTAATGATTTAAACCGGAGATAGGCTCACAAAGCCGAGAGTTGCGGGGCATGGCCAAACATGCCATGAAGAAGTGAAAGCACTTTATTTCTTAAGGGAATTATTTTCCGACCCCAGCTCTAAACACTGATAACATTCCGTTATCGAACAAAATAAACAGAAAGAGGAGATAAACGTGGCAAATAAAGACAAAGCAAATGAAGACACCGGTAATACCGATGAGAGAAAAAATAAGATCGAACACAACAATGAGGTTCATGAGAAAATGAAAAATAAAGATGCCGCCGGAATAATCGGCGACAAGTTCGTGGATGATCACTATGTACCGAGGTGCTATTGAGGACAAAATGTCCTCATTTTTTTATGCTTGACATTATTATAAAATGTATTATACTGAAACAAGTTAATAAAAAATATGACCGGAAATCATAATACAATCATCAGCATTATCATTAACCGCGGGGCTTTGTCCTGTCGGCTATTTTGATGCAAAAAAAATAGCACACAAGATAAAGTCCCGGGAAAGCGCCCGGGATTTTAAATTATCAAGAAATAAAAATAAATATCAGAACAAAAAAAGGAGGAATAGAACATTGACATTTAGAAAAGAAATAAAAATTCTGGACACAACGCTTAGAGACGGAGAACAGACTCCGGGAATATCATTCAGCAAGGAAAGCAAGATGGCCATTGCTGAAAATCTTGATCTGTTGGGAGTCGATGTCATCGAGGTCGGATCTGTTATAACCTCGGAAGGCGAGCGGGAATTCGCGAAAGAGATCACTAAAAAGAAACGCGAAGGAAAAATAAAAGCCGAGCTTTGCACATATTCCAGGATAAGGAAAGAAGATATCGACTATGCCAAAGAATGCGGTCTTGATTCCGTTCATCTTGTGGTTCCGGTTTCCGATCTGCATATAACTGAAAAGTTGAAGCAGGACAGGAAAACGGTCATGAATACGGCAATTGAAATGGTGAAGTACGCCAAATCTCTCGGGCTGACAGTCGAACTCAGCGGAGAAGACGCTTCGCGCGCGGATATGGTATTCCTGAAGGAATTATATAATGCGGGAATAGACGCAGGCGCAGACAGGCTGTGTTTCTGCGATACTGTCGGTATTCTGACTCCGGAAAGGACATACGAGATATTTCTTGAGCTTTCAAAGCTTCGCGCCCCGATCAGTATACATTGCCATAATGATTTCGGAATGGCAACGGCTAATACTGTCGCGGCACTCCGGGCTGGAGCCGCACAGGCCCACGTAACGATCAACGGGATCGGAGAGCGCGCAGGAAACACTTCTCTTGAAGAGGTTGTAATGACTCTCTATTCTTTATATAAGAAAGAGACGAATATAAAGACGAGAAACCTGTATAAATCCTCAAGGCTTGTCAGCAGGCTTAGCGGGATACCCGTTGCTCTCAATAAGGCGATAGTCGGCGGAAATTCGTTCACGCATGAAGCGGGAATACACGTGCATGGCCTGAAGGCGAACACTGCGACATACGAGCCGATCACGCCGGAGCTTGTCGGACGCGAAAGAAGGATCCTTCTTGGAAAGCATGCTGGCAGAGCATCTGTCGAACTCGCAATGAGGGAACTTGGACTTACCGCGGATGACAAGCAGATAAATGAGATAACAAAGCGGGTAAAGGAGGTTGGAGACAAAGGCAAGCGCGTAACTGATGCCGATTTCGAAAAGATCGCCGAAGTGGTGCTCGGCATATACAAAGAAGCAAAAGTCAAGCTCGAAGAACTGACGGTCGTTTCCGGGAATACAGTGATGCCGACGGCGTCGATCAAGATCCGCGTGAACGGAAAGCAGATCGTCGAGGCCGGAGTCGGCACAGGTCCCGTAGATGCGGCAAGAAATGCATTGGAAAAGGCTCTGAGTGCGATCGGAGACATCCGGCTTGAGGAATATCATGTGGATGCCATCGAAGGCGGCACTAATGCGTTGGTCGAGGTCTGGGTGAAACTCAGCAAAGACGGAAAAACCATAACGGCGAAAGGCGCCAGGACGGATATTATCATGGCTTCAGTCGAAGCGATGCTGGAAGGCATAAACCGCCTTTTGAACGGCAAGAATAAAGAATAATAAAGAAATAGAGAGCTTAAACGTAAGCTCCTTTTTTATTTTCTCAAAAAGTGATATTCTTAGTGTGTGAATAATTAATCATAAAAATATGGAATTTTCCGATAGGGCGAAACAGATGAAGGGTTCGGCAACTTTGTTTTGGGATATGAAGGTGAAAGAGGCGATGAAGCTGGATGCAAGCGTCATAAATCTTACTATCGGCCAGCCCGATTTCGATACTCCGGAATTTCTTTCGCAGGCGATAAGGGCGGTTTCAGGCAAGACAGGCGTGAACCGATATGCGAATACGCAGGGAGAGCCGGAGCTGAGAAAGATATTAGCCGATATATTGAAACAAAAGAAGGACGTGGAATACGATGAAAGCGAGATTATCTGGACGAGCTCCAAGGAGGCCATATTTCTGGCTGTCTCGGTTCTTGTCGGAAAAGGCGATGAGGTGATCTTGCTGAGTCCATGCTGGCCGACCTATGGCGAAGTTGTGAATTATTGCGACGGCAAGGCTGTGTACGTCGGGACTGACCGGAATTTTCATCCTGTTGCGGAAGAAATAGAAAAAGCCGTGAACGAAAGAACGAAAGTGATAATCATCAACAGTCCGAATAATCCGTCGGGCGCGGTATATGGGGAACAAGAGATCGCCAAGATCGCCAAGATCGCGAAGGATCACGATCTTATTGTGATCTCTGATGAAGTTTACAGCAGCATTTTGTTTGATGGCGGGAAGCATATTTCGATCGCAAGACTTGAGGGAATGAAGGAGAGAACGATAATCATCGAGGGATTCAGCAAAGGCCTTTCGGTTCCGGGTTTCAGGGCGGGCTATGCGGCGGGAGCAAAGGAAATTATCGGGAAAATAAGGGACCTTAAGAGCAATATCTCCGGCAACAGCGATTCGCTTATGCAGTATGCCATAATTGATTCGCTTTCAAACGGCCTGGAAGCTTATTTTGAATTTGAAAAAAAGCTCAAGGAGTCTTTTGAGAAGAGAAGGAATTTTTTCATTTCACATCTCAGCATACCGGGATCGATCGCGGCGCAGGGAGCATTCTATCTGTTCGCTCCGATCCCATCGAAAGTGTCGGGTTCAATGGAGTTTTGCGGTACAATGCTGGAGAAGAAGATCGGCATCACGCCGGGCATATTCTTTCAGAAAGAAGGATATGCCAGAATCTCGTTCGCCGTTAAAGAGGAAAAACTTAAAATTGCGGCTGATATATTGCAAAATGAGTACAGATAGAGCAGTTTTGCCGGGTGCTATTGACACGCGATTTCAGTCATGGTAATCTGAACTCAGTAAATAATAATCGTTATATGATAACACTGAAAAACCAAGCAATCTGTTGTTGTTGCGCTTTCTAAGAAGGCTGGTTTTATAGTGTTATGTAAATTATAATAAGATTTAGATGATACTGTGAAGCTGGTCTTTTTGGACCGGTTTTTTAGTTGTGTACATTGAAAAAGAGGTGAACATACATGCAGGAAGATAATGATAAGATCAATAAAAACAAAAATAAACAGGAGAATGAAGACGGATCAAAAAAAGATCTGAGAAAAAGAAAAAGGGGTTCGATCGCAGGTCCCGGCGGATGCTAGGACCGCTGAATCCGTCGAAAGAAACGTTTGCCGAGGTGGCCGAGAAGGATAGGCGGACTTCGTCTTGCTGAAAAGCCAGACTATGTCCCGCCAAAGGCAGAAGACAGCAGATCTTCAAAACACAGGTTCGAATCCTGTCCTTGGCTTTCGAATTATTATTCAGAAAAAATAAAAAACAAAGGAGAAGATAAAAGTGGACGAAAATAAAAACAAGATCATATCTGTTCTCAACAGCCGCGGTGTAAGAAGAGAACAGCTCGACAGTGAAACGTTAAAAGACATCGAAAACATAATTTCCGCATGCGGAACAGAACCGATCAAGCTGGTCGGATATTGGGGGGTCGGTGAAAAGCAAGAACCGACCGAGATAGACCGCAAAGCCCTAGATAAATTATCCGATATAATGAAGATGACCGACGATCGGATCAAAGTGCATCTGATATTGGCGGATAAGCATGGCGAGTTCAATGGCTATGAAAATGATATTTATCTCAATAAGATATCTTCAATAGCCGGAGAAAGGAATATCAGTACCGCATTTCTGAGCGCGATATATCATGAAGTGGGCCTGGATGCCGCGGATCTTACAAATGTAAGCGATGACATCTGGAATAAATTTCCGGAATGTTACAGGTGTATTATCGAGAAAAGAGCGGGAATACATCAAAAGAAATGCGAAGCATCCGAAGATGCGAAAAGATATCTGCACATGACGCAGGTTGAAAAACAGAAAATCGGAGCAGTTTATCCGAACTGCATATGGTTCACATATGGAGACATCAAGAACCTGAAGGATCTTTTTCCCAGGCCGGTAATTTCGATCTGGCCGATCAAAAGAGGGAAATCGGTACTGCCATGGTTCAGCTAGCGGGTGAGATATAAACCAAACTCACCCTTTTTTATTTTAAATTATCTGATATAATTAACGTAATGCATGAACGAGAATGCTTATAAATCAACTAATTCAATTTTATGGAAACTGCAGTAAGCAAATCTGTCTGGTTAAATGAACTTACCTGGCAGGACGTCGCGGAATATTTAAAACGGGACGATATTCTTATTATTCCGGTAGGTTCGACCGAACAGCATGGTCCAGCCGCTCCGCTGGGTCTTGATACATACGCCGCGATCGCATTGGCCGATGATGCGGCCAAGAGAGCGAATGTCCTCTCTGCGCCGCCTTTGTGGTTCGGAGATTCATCTCATCATTCTAAATTTCCCGGCACAATATCCATAAGGAGCGAAACATTGACTGAACTTATGAAAGATATTCTCAGGAACGTCATAAAAAATGGATTTAAGAAAGTGTTGATCATCAATGGCCACAAGAGCGCCAATCTGCCGGGCTTGATCAGCGCTGCGAAATATGTCCATGAGTATGATCATCCGAAAAGTTTTATTGCGGTGATCGATCCGATGAAGATCGCAAAAGGGATCGCAGCAAAAACTAAGGAAGAACCGGAGCATCATGCAGGGGAGCTGGAAACATCGCATCTTATGTATAAGTATCCGAATCTTATAGATAAGGAAAAGCTTTCCAAGAATAATATCGATGCGGAAAAGATTTTTTCCAAGTTTTTCAGTTTCGATCTGTTTGGCGGAGGAAAGGATGTCATAGATATCGTATGGAATTCCAGCGAGCAGCGCGAGTTCACGCCTTCGGGCGCATTTTCCGCTTCAAATAGGGCCTCTGCCGAAAAAGGAAAAGCGTATCATGATTACATGGTCGATAATATCGTTGAATTTATTGGATGGCTTAGAAAGTATAATGGGCCTATCGGCAGATAGCAGTTTTATATGGATCAGGATTAATGAAACACAATGAAATCAATAGAGATCGTACGAAAACTCGCGAGTCTTTCTCCGAGGCAGTTCGCCGGAGAGAAGCTAGCGAAAAATTATATAATCAAGATGCTCAAAGGGAATTCTGTGGATTACAGTCTGCAGAACTTTGAAGTTGCCGTTCCGTCGTATGCGAAATATCATCTGAAGGCGGACGGGAAGAGCATAAAATGCATACCGACATCATTGGTCGGAGGAACGGTAGGGGAAGGATGCGATATAATAAGCTCATTGGATGCTTCATATGAAGGCGGTACATGCGGTAATATAAATTATAATCCTCATTCAGACGGCATCTCACTGGCTAATTTCTATGATTCGCCGTCCTTTGCGGTTTCGAGGAGGGATGTGAAATTTATCAAAAATGCCGCAAAGATCGAGGGGCTGATAAAGATCAAAAAGCGAAAATATACATCATGCAATATTCTTGCGGGAAACAGGATCGATTCCAAAAATATATTTTTCGCCCACTACGACTGCTTTTTTGAAGGAGCGGTCGACAATGCCAGCGGCGTGGCAGTTTGTATGAGCTTGGTTAAAAATAATAAAAATATACTGAAAGATAATCTTATTGTTTTTTGCGGTGCGGAAGAGCTTTCGTACGATAGGCCTTTCTATTGGGGAAAGTGTTTCAGAGCTTTTGAGTCTAGGAACAGGAGGATAATGAAAAACGCAAAGAAGGTTATAATCGTAGATTGCGTCGGAACGGATAATGCCGAGGTTAGGAACGACGAGGAAGCGGTGTCTTTGTACTTTGCAAAGAAAAATAATGATAAAAAGAAGGTACTCGTGGTAACGTCGGTAGAAAGAAGACCTGAAAAATTTATGAGCGTGTATCATAGCAAGGCGGATCGTGCGAGCTGCGTTCGTGAGAAATATCTGCAGAACGCTTTCGAAAAATGTTTAAGCATAATCGAATAATATGATCGGGGAACTGCAAAAATTGATAAGATTTAAGACGGTTGTCGGAAATCACAAAGAGAACGGCAAGGCTTTGAAGTGGGTCAGATCCGAATTAGCCGGTCTGGATGTCGATGTGAGGGAATTCGAGTCGGATGGATATCGATCGATCGTCATTACGACGCAAAAGACTATGAAGCCTAAAGTTTTTCTGGCGGCTCACATGGATGTTGCCAAGGCATCAAATGATCTGTTTATTCCCAGGATATCCGGCGATAAATTGTTTGGACGAGGCGCATATGATATGAAATTCGCGATCGCTTGTTATTTGAGGTTATTGAAGGAGTTGAAGAAAGATCTTTTGAAATATGATCTGGGAATCATGATCACATCAGATGAAGAGTGTGGAGGGAAGAACGGGGCCGGATATCTTCTTGGTAAAGGATACGGATGCGACGCTGTTGTGCTTCCCGATGGAAGCGAGAATTGGAAAATTGAAAAAGCTTCGAAAGGCGTGTGGTGTTTTGTCGTAAAAAGCTATGGAAAGTCGGCTCATCCGTCTATGCCGTGGAAAGGTATAAATGCGATCGAAGCATTGCTGGATTATTTCAGCGAGCTGCAGAAACCGTTCAAAACGGAACCGTGCGGAGATCCGCTGCATATCCATTCAACGATCGATATAAATGAATTCAATACGGGCCGTACGGGGGATAATCTTCCGGATTATGCGGAAGCAATGGCCGATATCTTCTTCATAAGCGGGAAAGAATATGAAAAGATCGTCAGAATGGAAAAAAGCATCAGAAAGAAATATTCCGGAATAAAGCTCATGACGACTATTTATAATCCGAGCGTAAGGATAAATATAAAAAACAGATTTGCGGATGAATTTTACCGGATCGCGCGGAATCTGTATGGCATAAGGAAAGAGGCGATGTTTACCCATGGAACATCCGACGCTCATTATTTTGTGGAAAAGAATATATCGGTTATTGAAACGCGGCCAAAGGGCGGTGATTTTCATGGCGATGGAGAATGGATAGATCTTGTTGATCTGGAAAGGTTCTATCAGGTCCTGAAAGAATTTACGGTAAGAATGTCCGCGGTGGATAATGAGAAGATTTGACAATATATTAAAATAGATATAAATTGACAATATAGAACTATATATATGAAAATACATTCAATAAACAGCTATTTCTTTTATTTTAGCCTTCCAATAAGATAGGTCGTTTTGTGATGAGGATAAAATAAAGAAAAAAGCAAAATGGCCTATCGGGGGCTGTTTTTTGTTATGACATTGAAAACATATTATCGGTTTTAATACGGCATAAAACCGATAAAGTGGGTTCAAATGGACCTTGATAATCAAATAATACAAAAAAGGAGGAAAGAAGATGATAGCGGGAAAGCCCAAAGATGAGATCGATGAGATGATCTATGCACTTCGCGAGATCTGCCCGGACGTCGGAATAATAAGAAAAAATGGAAAAATTATTATGACGGGAAATGGGATCATGCGCGTAAAAAAAACAGTGAAGATATTATCCGGAATAGAGAGGATCGAATCCATCAATAAATATGGCACACGGTGCATACTTGAGATGAAGGGCGACGAGGCGATCATAATGAATGTTGCCAGCAATGAACGAAGTGAGGAATTATGCGTTATAGCGTAATGGATATTGAAGACGAAACATCTGAGCTGGTGGCCATGAAGAGGTCTGGAAGCGATGATTCGGCAGACATTCTCTGCTGGAGGATCGGCCAGATGCTGCCGGAAATCGCTATCGGCCCAATGACAAGAAATGACAGGATAATGTCGGTGTTACAGAAAGTTGAAACGGCGATATGCTTCTTGTCGGACTCAAAAAACAAAAAAAATCTTGAGATCGTGATCCGGAATAAAAAAGAAGAAATAAAAAAATCGGAGAGCCAAAGGGAAAATTTGGCTCTCCCCAACTTTTAATTTGATATGTTCAGCCATGGACACGGTTTTGCATCAGACGAAAGCTTTTAAAAAAGTTTCTGCCTGCGGCAAAAGCGGCTTGCGGGATAAGGCGATTGTCTTATTGAATTGAAAAAATAAAAGGAGGAAGAAAATTGAAGGAAAAATGGAGCATAAGCGAAGAAGAAAAGATGATAATAGGTATGATAAGTGTTTATCGAAAGCGGATGAAGAAGTCAAAAACGACCGCTAAAATGCTTTATTGCAGAGACCAGATGGATCGAAAAAAGGCTGAACTTGGCAGGCTGAGATCAAGGATCAGAGCGGCCGACTCGGAGAATGAGAACAGAAAAAGAAACAGGAATTATCCTCCGATGACGGATACGCCGGACCACTGTTCGACCTGCGACCAGAAGCTGAATGATACGTGGAATTGTCTCGGCTATCCCTCTGCATAATGAATGTGACGATCGAAGAAGGTGAGTCAAAATGGACAATATGGAATTAATGCCGCAATGGGCGAAAAATAGAGCTCCGTATTGGATAAATGGCGATGAATGTCCCGCGTGCAACGGAGCGAACTATAAGATCGAGGTGATCGAGTGCAATGAATACCTGAAAACAGTCGAGATTCGCGCATTGTGCGGCGATTGTGGGCACCGGGAAAATAAATGTATATCGGAATGTTGGACGGAATGGGAGATCTGCCCCAGATGCAAAAAGAAAAGCGATGTAGCGGAAAACAGTATTCCCGGAGGAGGGAATATCGTGCTGGCAGTGTCTTTCATATCCCGATGTTCCCATTGCGGATTTGAAGAATCATTCGGCTATTGAAAACAAAGACGTGGTACAAAAGGCAGGCTTCAGGCTTGCCTTATTTATTATAACAAAAACCACCGGCGTTAGCCGGTGTGTGCGTTTAGAGCGATAGCTCTTGTGTAACTGTAATATAGTAATTGCCATATTATCATTCTAGGTCGTGTCATCCTGAACTTGTTTCAGGATCTTCGTTACATTTCGTAAGAGTGATGTAGTAAAGCAATAACGAAATAAAACGAGGATTCCGGATCCCTCCGGAGGCGGGCAGGCAAGTCCGGAATGACAAACAGGCAGATAATCGATTAAGACAGATCAGAAACTACATAAAAAACCAAGATGTAAACAGAGTTGAATTAGCACAACAGACGTTATGGAAAAAACAGGCATAGCCTGCCAAGCAGATACCCTCGGCGTCAAGCCGGGGGTATGTTCATTATTTTCGACATTGACACATGCCTGCATTGTGCTATAATGGCAAAGTAAGCTCAAATATCATGAAATACGGTATAAATAACAATTTCTTCTTTTTTAGCTATAACTTCCTTAAAAGATAGGTTATTTTGTGATAATTCAGATGAAAATAGCCTGTCGAAGAGGCTGTTTTTTAATGATATAAAGAACCATTCAGTTTTCCACGCGATGGAAGATTGAATGGTAAGTTAAATCTTGCCAATGTGCGCCTCGGTGGCTGAAAAGAGCGCCGGCATGAAACACCGGAATATGCGGATCAAAATTCCGCCCGAGGCAAAAAAATTAAAAAAATACAGGAGGAACCGAATTGATACAAGGTTTGAAGATTTTCAATGACCCGGAAAAGCTTCCTCAGGGCCCTAACGAGCAAGGATTGGCATTGCGGTCGGAACTCGTAAAGAAAATAACATGTTTTGTTTTGGGTCCCATGGGAACCAATATGGAACAGGCCTGCGAGCAATGGATTCGGGAGATGGGAATCGAAAACAAAACAGAAATTGTTCTTTGTTCGACCCCGGAAGAGTCGATCGAAAAAGCAAGAAGTGTTACCAGTGAGGGGCATGTTGCAACATTTTGGACATGCGCAGTCTATAATTGCCTGTGCAATGTTTTTTTCCAAAACCCGGATACGCTCACGTTCTTTGCGGAGAAGGTGATGATGCTGGATGAAATGCAGCTTGCGACGCGGCGTGAAAAGATACATGAGATCAGAGACGGGATCCTTCCCGATTCGTGGATCATTGCATCGCACCCCTCTCCGGCGCCCCTGCTCAATGAAGTAAAGTGCAGCGTCAAGCTGACTACAAGCAATGCCAAGGCGGCAGAATTGTGCAGTGCGCTCGAGGCGGATGCGTGCATTACGACAGAAAGCGCAAGAAAGCTGAATGGACTCGAAACACTCCATGTTTTTGGAAGCCCGAAAATGGTTTTTTTTGCGGGGATCACGACTCACGGAGTGAGGGTTGTTTCAAAGGCATATAATGAGGCGAAATAACGCCTTATAAAAACAGGCATCGTGTGTTAGAATATAAACTATGAGCATGATGCCTTCAATTTTATTTTAAACGACTTTATAATAATTTAAACAATATAATATGAAAATTGCTATTATCGGCGCGAACGGAGATATGGGAAAATTCCTGACCAGATTTCTGTCGCTACTGGGAGAGGTCAAGCCCATATCCAGGAATGTCTCGACTAAAGAAGACTGGCGCGAGGCATGGACTGCGGACGTGATCTGGCTTAGCATTCCGCGGGATGCGATCGATGGCCTGCTCGAGGGGAAGAAATTAGACAAGAGGCAGCTTATGGTCGATATCTGTTCGATCAAGAGAAATTTATCAGAGGTTATAAAGAAAACGGGAGCATCACATTTGTCTTTGCATCCTTTGCATGGTCCAAATATTCCCTTGAACGGTCAAAGATGGGCCGTCATAGACGGTTCAAGAAGGAGTGAACGGAATCAAAACGCCAAGAGAACTCTGGAGTTTCTGAAAGATCAGGGCATACAGCTTTTGGGCGCCAAATCCGAAGACTATCATGATTTTATGCTGGGATTAACTCTAAGTGTGCCGGAGCTGCTTACTGTCGTGATCGAGGAGCTGAAAAACGAATATATCAAAAATTGCAAAGAGATCAAGCCGACGAGGAGCGAGATGAATAAATGGTCTGTCCCGGCGTCCAATGCAATGTATGGGGCTTGTCATCATGTGATAAACAGCACGGCTTACTGGCTCAGGAAGGAGATTCTTTGTAATGCGCACAAGGACCTCTTGAAAAGCTCCAGGAAGGCTTTCTTAAGGCTTTCAAAATTAACCGATCAGGATATAAAGAAAAAATTCAAAGAACAGGAAAGAGATATAAAAACATTGTCGCCGGAAGAAAGGATCAAGATCAGATTGTGGATCGAGAATTGGTTCTCGGATGCGACGAAGTCCATATTTATGGAAAAGGACTATTATAAGACAAAACCGGAGATCGCCATACAGTTCCAGGAGAACATTTCGGAAATATTTCCGGCTTCGACCGTGAAGCTTAGGGTCGGGATCCATGGCATAAAGGGGTGCTTTACGCATGAATCTATTCTTCGTTTTTGCGAAGAGGCCAAGGTCGATGAGACAAAACTGGATCTCAAGTTTCTTGTAACTGCCGAGAATGTTCTGCGCGAGCTGGATGAAGGCAAGATCGACAGGGGAATATTTGCGATGGCAAATTCCGGATCGGGGGCCTATGTTACAAGCATGGATCCCATGGGAAAATACACGTATAAGGTCATGGCTGTCTATGGGATGAAGATCATGCAGTGTCTTCTCTCGTATCCAAGCGAAAAAATAGAAAATATAAATGAAGTTTTCGGCCATCCGCAGGCCGTCAGCCAGTGCAAAAGAACCCTTGCAGAAAAATACCCATATCTGAAAATAACCTACGGAAAAGACGACGACGATACCGCTTTATGCGCAAAGAGGATAGCGGAAGGCGAGCTTCCGAGAACGACAGCGACACTTGCGTCTCAGGTTGCGGCTAAGCTTTATAATTTGAACATATTGTCTTACAATATGCACCATGATCCTTTCAATACGACAACTTTCTTGATTGTAAAAAAGCGGTAATAGAAGGCCTGTATTCATATTTGAGCATAATAAAAATAGCATTTAGAGATGCTATTTTTATATAGCATTATTTTTCGACAGCGAGAAAACTCGTGAAATTGAATTTCAGGTCCTGAACGCCCTTTTCCATGATCATGAGCCCAAAAAGGGTGGCGCAGCTTTCGGGAGCAAGTATTGCAGTTTCATTGCCAAGCTTTCCTTCCGAAAGATCCCTTGCCGCCTTGGCCGTATCTTCCGTTTCTTTGAGATCTGCTTTTGACCATTGTTTTTTCAGATACATTTTGCATTGTTTCAGCGCCTGATCGTGAGACGCGATGCTTTTGATGTCATCCTTGGAAACGCCTTTTTTTGTCAGCAGGCAATGTATCACCGGGATCTCGAATATGTCCTTGATCTTGAAAATATATCTGCTCATTGCATATATGCTTTCGATAACTACTCCACCATTCGAATTCTCGATTGGAAAAATGCCAAGGTCGATCTTCTTGTTCTCGAGCGAATTAAGGACTTTCTCGACCGAAATCAGATACACCAGTTCGTACTCGGTTATTTGATTCTTGCGGCAATATTCCACTGCGGCTTGCTCCGAAAAACTGCCTTCATCTCCCGAAATGCCGATCTTTATTTTTTCCATATATATTTATCAAATTAATTATGCCTCAAACATATTATGAATATTATAAAAGGATAAAATAGGTCTTTAAAATAAGCATACTTATCCTTATGTTATTTTAACAAATATCCCTGATTCTGTTAATAAACCGCGGATAGTTACCAAAAATATATTTTCATGACATCATAATCGGCGAAAAAAGCCGAGATCGAAGCATTGATCGAAAAATTGAAGAGAATAAGAGAAGATGCAACGTCATAACAAAAAATCGTGAAATGATCACGACTTTTTTATGTATCTAAATATCTATTTGCATTCTTTATTCGAACACGCAACAGTGTCATTTTTTGCATAAAGCATTAGACTATTGCATTTGGGGCACAGCTCTCCCGTGGGTTTGGACCAAAGCGCGAATTTGCAATCCGGGTATCCGTTGCAGGCATAGAAGATCCTTCCTTGCTTCGATTTTTTTTCAACTATGTCATTTTTTTTGCATTGAGGGCATTTGACGCCGGTAGATTTTACGATCGGTTTTATGTTCTTGCAGTCGGGATAGCCGCTGCATCCCAGAAAAGTGCCATATCTTCCGCGCTTTACTTTCATGGGTTTTCCGCATTTATCGCAAATTTCACCTGAAAATTCATCCTGCAGCGCTTTCTCGTCGCCGAACGGTTTTGTGGTTTTGCATTCGGGATAGTTCGTACATGCAAGGAACTTTCCAAATCTTCCAAGTTTAATGACCATGGGGGATCCGCATTTTTCGCATTTCTCGTCGGTTTTTTCTTCGGTGAGCTCCTTCTTGTCGATCGTTTTTTCCTTCTCTTTGAGATTTTTCGAGAATGGCTTATAGAATGCGCTGATCACCGGTACCCATTCTTTTTTATTCTCGGCTATCTCATCAAGTTCCGCTTCCATTTTTGCCGTGAATTGAACATCGACGATCTCCGGAAAATTATCCACGAGAAGTCCATTCACAAGAACGCCGATCTCTTTCGGATGGAATCGTTTTTCGATCTTTTCGACATAGCCTCTTTCCTGGATCGTACTGATCGTCGGCGCATATGTCGAAGGTCTTCCAATGCCCAGCTGTTCAAGGGTCTTTACAAGACTTGCCTCGTTGAATCGAGCGGGCGGTTCAGTGAAATGTTGTTCATTTAAAATATCTTTCAGATCCAATATTTCGCCATTATCGATGACCGGGAGGATCGTATCTTCGGATTTGACCGGATAAACTTTCAGGAATCCTTCGAATTTCAACACTGATCCGTTTGCCCTTAGTGCATATTTTTCACTGGCGCTGATGTCGATGCCTGTCTGGTCATATATGGCACTGGACATTTGGGAGGCGATCATTCTTTGCCAGATGAGGTTGTAAACTTTGAATTGCTTGGGATCAAGGTGTTCCTTTATGGACTCAGGCGAAAGCGACGGGTTTGCCGGCCTGATGGCTTCATGCGCTTCCTGTGCGCCTTTCGATTTGGTCTTATAAAGCCGCTTCTCGTAATATTCATTGCCGAAATTTTCTTTTATGTATTTTTCCGCGTTCAGAAGCGAATCGTTGCTCAAATTCAATGAATCGGTTCTCATGTAGGTGATGAGTCCGGTAGCACCGCCTGAACCAAGTTCAATTCCTTCATAGAGCTGCTGGGCGATCATCATGGTCTGTTTCGAGCTATATCCCAGTCTGTTGTTTGCGGCCTGTTGAAGAGTACTGGTCGTGAAAGGCGGAAGGGGATTCTTTTTTGATTCCTTTTTTGTAATTGAAGAAACTTTATATTCGGAATTTTTCAGATCATTTTTGATCCTTTCGGATTCTTCTTTTGTCTTTATGCCGAGTTTTGGAATGCTTTTTCCGTTTTCCTTCATCAATTTTGCCCTGAAGAGTGCGCTTGGATCGTTCTTTCTGGAAAGATCTGTTTCGATCGTCCAATATTCTTCGCGTTTGAATTTATTGATCTCGTCTTCGCGTTCGACAATGAGCCTCACTGCGACCGATTGCACTCTTCCGGCAGAAAGTCCATATCTGATCTTTCGCCACAAAAGAGGAGACAGCTTGTAGCCCACGAGCCGGTCGAGTATCCTTCTCGCTTGCTGTGAATCGACAAGGTCCATGTCAATTTTTCTCGGATTTTCCAGCGCATCCTCTATCGCCTTTTTGGTTATTTCGTGAAAGACTATGCGTTTATAATCCTTGGCACCTTTTTTCTTTCCGAAATCACCCAAATTCAGCATCTGTGCGATATGCCAAGCTATGGCTTCTCCTTCGCGGTCTTCGTCCGATGCGATTATAACCTCATCGCATTTTGTCGCGGCTTCTTTCAGTTCTGCGGCATGTTTCTTGCTTTTCGGGCTGATAATGTATTCGGGTTCGAAGTTATTTTCAACGTCAACACCGAGCTTGCTCTTGGGAAGGTCGCGCAAGTGCCCGAAAGATGACTTTACTATATAATCCTTGCTAAGGAATCTTGAGATGGTTTTGGCCTTGGTGGGCGACTCAACGATAATAAGTTTTTTGCTTGGCATAGAAAAAAAATTAAAATGAAAAAATAAAAGTGAAAAATGTTAATGATTTTCATGAAACAGAAATTCAATTGACATTTTTCATTTTGATTTTTAAAATTTTAATTTGCAATAATATATCTCATCCCGCCAATATTTTTGACTTTACCTTTAATTTCCATCAGTGTCAATAAACTTGAAAGCGAGTTCATATTCATTTTAATGTTTTTTGAGAGCTGGTCAATGTGAGTGGCATTATCACGAGCCAGATTTTCCAGTATCAGTTTCTCGTCATCATTATCGGGAATTATATCTTTCAATTTCGATGCGTCAAGCGAAGTTTCAATGTCGAGCTCCTCAAGTATATCGCGGGGACGAGAAGCCAGTTTCGCTCCGAGCTTGATCAAATTGTTCGTACCGATCGAATTGCCGGAAAAAATACTGCCCGGAACCGCAAAAACATCTCTATTCTGTTCAAGTGAAAATTTGGCCGTTATAAGAGATCCGGAAGATTCAGATGCTTCGATAACAAGCACTCCTTTCGAGAGTCCGCTTATGATCCTGTTCCTTGCGGGAAAATGCTGTTTAAGCGGCGGGGTACCTATTGGGTATTCACTGATGAGGGCTCCAGAGCCGGAAATATCGCGCGCCAGCTTGCGATTGCTCAGGGGGTATATGCTTTTTTCGTCCAAGCCTCCTCCGAGAACTGCGATCGTACGTTTTTTTTGCTTCACGCATTCAAGGTGAGCAACAGTATCTGCGCCGAAAGCAAGTCCGCTCACCAGAGTCAATCCGGATGCTGAAAGTTCCTTTGAGAGAAATGATGCGGCCTGAGTTCCATATGGCGAAAGCTTTCTTGATCCGACAACGGCAAGGCAGATGTCGCTATTGCTCAGAGAACCTTTTAGATATATCATGGCCGGACTGCTTGATATTTCCAAAAGAAGATTTGGAAAGCGTTCATCCTTAAACGTCACCAGTTCTATGTTCTCTTCGGCAAGTTTTTCGTATTCTTTTTCCGGAGAGATATTCTTTTTGAAATCGATCATCCTCAGAACCGTTTTATTTTCGATGCCCGACGCCAGAAGATCATCAATGCCGGATCTCCAAGCATTTTCAAGAGATTTAAAATGCGCCAGAAGCATTTTTAGTTTGGCCGGACCCATGAACGGCATGAGATTAAATGCGTTGTAATATTGACGCTCAGATATTGACATATAAAATATAATATGCTATACTGGGATGTTAATAAAAATCTGGAGGTTTTTTATTTTGCTGCATTTACAATCGGAAGCAACTAGGATTTTATGGGCGGCATTCTGTCTATGAGCTGTGAAAGCACAATAATCCCTCCTAATATTGTGCGAGTAGCTTAAGTCTAGGCATGTATTTCTTGTAAATACAGGCCTTACGCTTATAGGCAGTATGCCGGATGTAAAAGATGGCAATGCCATGCACTTTTCTGTCTATGAGCGGCTATGATGCAACAATACCTCCTATAGTTGCATAACGGCCTAATGTTCAGGTCTTTATTTCTTGTAAATACAGATCTTACGCTTATAGGCAGTAAAGTTTATGGCAGAAAACAGAAAAAGAAAGGGTCTCAGATCCTTTCTTTTATATTGTCACGGATCTTATCCGTAATTCCGTTTAAGATATCCGATTCGGCGGCCGATAAATTTGCGAGAACAAAATCTTCTGATGCCATATTGCCGCGGTCGGATTCTATGCCTATTCTGTATCGGGTGAAATCTTTTGTTCCAAGAGTATCGATTATCGATTGTATCCCTTTGTGACCTGCCGAGCTCCTGTCTTTTGTTACCTTAAATTCTCCGATCGCGATATCGAGCTCATCCTGGATCACCAACAGATCATTGTTCGATATTTTATAATAATCCATTGCCGATCTCACGGACGCGCCTGAACTGTTCATAAATGTTTGCGGTTTCAGAAGCAACACCTTTTCGCCGCTTATGTTCCCGAAAGAAAGAAGCGCATTAAATTTTTTTTCGAATGCAAAGGGTTCAAAATTGAAAGATCCGGCTATTTTGTCGATCGCAATAAATCCCACGTTGTGCCTTGTTCGCTCGTATTCCTTTCCCGGATTGCCGAGGCCGACTATCAGTTTCATAAATTGTAATAATTATTGATAAAGATAAAATACAAAATGAAAATTAATTACGGATATTTTGCATTGTTAATACCATTCCAATGCTTAGGTTTTAATTTTCAGAATCCTTTACCGAGGAGTATGACAAAATCCGCTTTACTATCCGAGATATCCGCTCCATCTTCAAGCATCGCGAGAAACTTGCTTTTGAGGATGGAAAGGGTCAGCGGCTTGAGGCCATTGGAATTGTTCAATATTTTTACTCCCGAAGCCGTCTCATCCGCTGTGTTTGTCGAATTGATTATCCTGAATCCGTAAGATTCAAGGTCCCTTGCAACCGTATTTGCAACATCAGGCGTTCCGGTGGCATTTTTAATTTCAATGGTGGCACTTTCTTTTTTTATGGAATCTCGTTCCTCATCGCTCATGGAAAGAGTGAAAATGTCTTCGCTGAATTTTTTGATGTTCTCATAATCTTTTGATTTTGTATCGAGGGTGTATCCCAGTCCGACATACGACCGCGCAAGATAGTTGCTCGTGTCTATGGATTCCGTTGTGATCTTGTGATTTCCGATATCTTTCGCTATTTTGTAGAATCTCGGGATCTCTTTCGGTTCGATGTCCGTTTGCAGATGGTCTCCCAGGTCGGTCAATATGTTTTTGAATGCCATGATGTCGACACTGGAATATTTTTCAAATATTTTCTGCCTGAACGCCTTGAGAATATTCTGCTGTCTTTTTATTCTGTCGAAATCTCCCATTTTGCTGTGCCTCGATCTTGCGACTTTGAGAGCGAGTGCTCCGTCAAGGTGATGCAAGCCCTTTTTTATATAGAATGGGTCGTATCCATTGGAAAAATTGGGATATGTCGGATCATTAATGTCGTTTTCAAGCTCAATGTCTATTCCGCCCACATCATCAATGATCTTCGTGAACCCGCTAAAATCCAGTTGCAGATAATAATTGATCTTTTGGCCGGATATTTCCTCGATCGTATTCTTCAGAAGGAGCATGCCATCTTTGCCATTTTTGTCGCCGAGCGCCTTGACAGCATTGATCTTTGTTCCGATGTTCAATTCCGTAACATGGACGAAAAGATCCCTGGGTATCGAAATAAATGCGGCTTCTTTTTTTTGCGGCTTTATTCTTGCGATCATGATTGTATCTGTGAGATCTCCTCCATTGTGGTGTTTTCCTCCGATCCCAAGAAGGAGTATGTTGATGCTGTCTTCATTTTCACCATCAAGGGATTGCGCCGGACTGAAGATCATTTCTGAAAATTGCTTGATTATGGAATCAGAACCTTCTTTCTTCGAAAATATCTTATTTCCGGTCTGAAAAAATTCATATGAAAAACCAACGAGCGGTATGAGTGCAAGTAAAAGCATCAGAAAAAAGAATTTTACGGCAATCTTCAGCATATGGAATTCAGTTCAATTTTATTCTACAATAATGCGGTGGAAGTGTCTAATGAAAAGCGGCATTGCGCGGCGAGGTGCGATAAATTAGGCAAAAAAAGAAGCAGGAGAATATTTGACTCGCGGGTCTAAAAGTTGTATTCTGTAGTTATCATGTAAAAATTAATTCATAATGAAATTGGAAAATATCGTATGGATCAAGGGGAAAAAAAATCGAGCGGATTAAGATTGATCATTGAAGATATATTGGGATTATCAGCTGAAACTGCAAAGATCGTGATAATAAGTCTTGTTGTCATAATAGGCATCAGAACTTATGTAATGCAGCCTTTTTTTGTGAGCGGAAGCAGCATGGAGCCTAATTTCCATGATGGCGATTATTTGATAGTCGACGAGCTAAGCTATGAGATCGGTGAGCCAAAAAGAGGAGATGTCATAATATTCAAATATCCGAAAAATCCTAACGAATATTTTATTAAGAGGATAATTGGATTGCCGGGTGAAAAAATTGAAATATCAAACAACACTATACGGATCTATAATAATGCAAGGCCGGAGGGGTTTGTTGTCGGTGAAGATAAATACATACCGCAGACAACCGTCACTACGGGTAATTATATTGCCGAGCTTAAGAATGACGAATATTACGTTCTGGGAGATAACAGAGTTGCGAGCGCGGATTCAAGATGGTGGGGCGTTTTGGATAGACATTTTATTGTCGGAAAGGCACTGATCAGAGCGTGGCCGTATAATGATCTTGCGATATTCGAAGGGGCACAATACGAGAATCCGTAATCGCTTTAATAAAATAATTTCGTGAATATGAAAATAATTGCTTTTTGCGGCAGTGCGAGAAAGGGAAATACCGAATATATTCTGAATAAAGTGCTGACAAAGGCGGACAGGATGGGGCATCAAACGGACCTGATTCTTCTCCGCGAGAAAAGGATCGAGCTTTGCGACGGATGCTTTGAATGCGATGCTACCAATAAATGCAAGATCAAAGACGGCATGCAGGACATATATGACAGGATGGAGAGAAGCGATCTCGTGATATTCGCGAGTCCGAATTATTTCGACAGCTATACGGGCCTTATGAAAAATTTCATTGACAGATTGAGGCCATATTGCACAAGCGGGAAGATGAATGGAAAAAAAATGGTAGTGATCTCTGTCGGCGGAGGCGGTCCTATTTCAACTAAACGCCTAAATTCGAATTTTGATGTCGTTGCGGATAAGCTTGGAATGATCCTGGTGGGTGATCTGGATTTTATCGCAAAGGGACCGAACGATGTTGAGAATGATCCTGAAAATATCAGCAAAATAGAGAATTTCATTCAAGGCGTATTGTCTTAATTTTATAAAGTAAATTTCAAATAAATGCCAAGAGTTAAAAAGATCGAAAAAAAAGAAGAAAAGAAACCGCGAAAGAAGACAAATCCTATACAAACCGTAAGGGGAATGAAGGATGTTTTGCCGCCGGAACAGATGCTCTGGGATTATGTGATCAGTGAGAGCAGGAGGCTGTGCCAGAATTTCGGTTTTGGAAGAATTGAAACGCCCGTTGTTGAATTCGCAGATTTGTTCGAACGCGGAGTTGGCGAGCTGACGGATATAGTTGAGAAGGAAATGTTCGTTTTTGAGACCAAGGGTGATGAAAAAGTTGCATTAAGGCCCGAAGGGACTGCCGGCATAGTGAGGTCGTATATAGAGAATGGCATGAGCAAGTGGTCACAGCCCGTGAGGCTTTATTATGAGGGTCCGATGTTCAGATATGACAGGCCTCAGACGGGAAGATACAGAGAGTTCCATCAATTCGGGTTTGAGGTGTTCGGAGATGCCTGTCCTGCAGTTGATGCGCAGGTTATCTATCTGGCATGGAAGATTTTCCAGAGAATCGGTTTGAAAAATGTGACGATTCAGATCAATAGCATAGGATGCAAGGAATGCAGATCGAACTACAAGAATGTTCTGACGGATTATTATGAAATGAAAATCAATAAATTATGCACCGACTGCAAAAGGAGATTGCTTAAAAACCCGCTAAGGCTTTTGGATTGCAAAGAAGAAAAATGCATGCAAGTCGCATCATCAGCGCCTCAAATAATCGACAGTTTATGTACGGGATGTCATGATCACTTCAAGAACGTACTTGAATTCCTTGATGAGTTGGAGCTTCCCTATGTATTGAATTCCAGTCTGGTGAGGGGCCTTGATTATTACACAAAAACAGTGTTTGAGATCTGGGCGGCGGATCCGGAGGGCGGTTCAAGGCAGCTGTCTCTCGGGGGCGGCGGCAGGTATGATAATCTCGTACAGTCGCTGGGCGGCGAACCTACGGCTGCTGTGGGATATTCATTCGGCCTCGAGAGGGTGATCGAGCAGCTTATCAGAGCAAAGATAAGTATTGATATGAAAATCAAAAAGGAAGTATTTCTGGTGCAGCTCGGAGATAAAGCCAGAAAAAAAATATTAAAGCTATTCGACAAGCTAATAGATGCGAATATATCCGTTGGTGAATCTGTGGGGCGGGGCAGCATAAAGTCGCAGCTTCGGATCGCAAACAGGTATAGCAGCAAGCTAGCTCTTATAATCGGTCAGAAGGAAGCATTGGACAATACGGTTATAATAAGGGATATGGAAAGCGGGATGCAGGAGGTTGTGACATTGGAAGACGCGGTTACTGAAGTCAAAAGAAGACTCGCATAAATTTATCAAATAAAAACAAAAATGGATTGCATATTCTGCAAAATATCAAAAAAAGAAATACCTGCAAACGTGGTATTTGAGAATGAAGACATAATAGCCTTTAAGGACATCAATCCCGTTGCGCCGGTGCACGTTCTGGTCATTCCCAAAAAACATATTGAATCTGTCGTTGACGTAAAAGATAGCGACGAGGCTCTGATGGGCAAGATGATAATAGCAGCAAAGAAAATAGCCGAGCAGATGAAGATATCCGAAAGTGGATACAAGCTTCTGGTAAGGGTCGGAAAAAATGGCGGACAGGAGATCGGGCATATTCATATGCATTTGCTGGGCGGAGCGCGGCTTTATGAAAATATCAGACCGGCATAGTCCCGAATAGCATTTTCGGGTGAGGGTATTGCCAAGCTAAGTTAATGTGTTATAATCAACTCAGTCGATTTTTATTATAAATATTAATTTTTTAGGGGTGTAAAATGATTGAAGTTAAAAGAAAAGACAATGAAAGCGTCGGAAGCCTGCTGAGAAGATTTTCCAAAAAAGTACAGCAGAGCGGTCTTCTTATCCAAGCGCGAAATTCAAGGTTCAAGGAAAAGACAAAGAGCCGGACCGAGAGAAGAAAAAGCGCACTCAGGAGAAATGAGATCGTGAGCGAAAAGGAAAGATTGAGAAAATTGGGCAAGCTTGAAGAAGAATACAGCAAGTATTAATTTATTTCCGCAATAAATTAAATAAATGGGCTTAAAAGATAAAATTAGGAGTGATCTCAAGGCTTCCATGAAAAATCAAGACAAGATATCTTTGTCAGTTTTGAGGTTGCTGAATTCGGATATACGGAACAAGGAGATTGAGCTCATAAAGGAGATCGGTGACGACGATGTTGTAAAGATAATTAAAAGCAATGTAAAAAAAAGAAAAGATTCTGTGGAAATGTATAAACAGGGAAAACGAGAAGATCTTGTTAAGCAGGAAGAAAGTGAAATCGTAATTTTACAGAAGTATCTTCCGGAGGAAATGGGCGAAGAGGCGATAAGAACTATCGTAAAGAATGTTATATCAAAAACCGGCCTCGGCAAATCTTCCGATTTCGGCGGACTCATGAAAGAAGTTATGAAAGAAACGGGAGGCAATGCGGATGGCAAAACCGTAAGCTCTATTGTCAGAGATGAGCTTGGAAAAATCCAATAAGGACATTTATATATGCCGTTTCATATAAGATATTTATCAAGAAAAACTGTCAATGAGGCATACATTAAACATATAGTTGAAAGCAGTTTGAGATCGATGCATAAAGATGATGCGGAATTCGACTTGGTGTTCATCGGAAAAAAAAGAATGAGAGATCTCAATAGAATTTACAGAGGAAAGGACAAGGTAACTGACGTGCTGTCTTTCGGAAATACTTACGGAAGCAAGAAAGATCCGTTTGTCAGCCCCCGCGATATTCCTGAAAATTTAGGTGAAATATTCATTTGCACTGAGCGTGCCAAAGAGCAAGCGAAACAGAAGGGGCATAGCTTAAAAAAGGAGCTGTCAATACTTTTAATTCACGGAATATTGCATCTCGCGGGATTCGATCATGAGGATGATAAAGATGCGCGCATTATGCAACGGACTGAAAACAGGTTGCTTTCGGAACTGTAATATCTTAAGGATCAAAATACGATGCCATTCAGTATAAAAAATTTTTACAGGAGCTTAATAAACGCTTCAAGGGGGATTAAATATGCGGCAAAAGAGCAAAATTTCAGGATACAGATAATAATTTCGACGATTGTTATTTTTTTTGCTCAATATTTTGATGTTCGGGCGTGGGAAAAATTGACTTTGGTCCTTATAATAGTGCTGATCCTGGTGCTAGAAATTCTGAATAGTGTATTTGAAAGGGTTGTGGATATTCTTGAGCCCAGAGTTCATCCATACGCGAAGATCATAAAGGACATGATGGCTGCAGCGGTTCTTATTTCGGCCATTGGCGCTGTGATCATTGGTTTGATAATTTTTGGTCCTCGTATCGGAGTATAAAAGCTTTTTATTTTTTTTGTTTTGTATTATAATGTAATGTATAACTCGATAGAATTCGAAGTTAATTGTTTTTAGTTAAAACGATAATTGCAGCGGAGGTAAAAAACAAATATTATGTCAAAAGACGATATCATAGTCGGGCTGGATATAGGGACAAGTTCGGTCAGGACCGTAATTGCCCAAAAACAAAGCGATACTTCAAAGCTTATGGTGCTGGGCGTTGGAGTTGCACCGTCGAACGGGTTGAACGGGGGTATTGTTGTTGACGTGGAAGAAGTAATAAGGTCAATCGTCGAGTCGAAGGAACTGGCCGAGAGAACGGCGGGAATTCCGGTTGAGCATGCTATAGTAAGCATTAACGGAAGTCATATTTTTTCGCAATTTTCAAAAGGTGTTGTTGCCGTATCCAGGGCGGATGGCGAGATAAGCGAGGACGACGTGGCGCGCGTCATAAATGCGGCTCAGGCCATATCGATCCCCAATAACAAAGAGATAATTAATCTTTTTCCCTGCAATTATACAATAGACGGGCAGGAAAAAATAAAGGATCCTGTGGGAATGAATGGCGTCAGGCTGGAGGTCAATGCTCTGGTTGTTGAAGGAACGACGCCGTTTATAAAGAATCTGAATAAATGCGTAGAACGGTCGGGAATAGATGTTGAATGTATTGTGTTCTCAAATCTTGCAGCAGCTAAGGCGGTTTTGACAAAAAGGCAGAAAGAATTGGGTGTTGTAGTTGTTGATATTGGAAAGGGAATTACAGGGATATCGGTATATGAGGATGGAAACATATTGCTATCGTGCGTCATACCGGTGGGTGCGGGGCACATTACGAATGATGTTGCGATCGGACTCAGGACGTCGATCGACGTTGCAGAGAAGATCAAACTTGAATATGGAACAGTGCAGTCGTCGGATGTCGGTAAGAATGAAAAGATCGTACTTTCTGAATTCGATGAAAATGAAGAAGGGGAGTTCAGTCGCAAGTATCTTGCGGAAATAGTCGAGGCGAGGGTGGATGAAATCTTTTCAATGGTTGACGACGAGTTGAAAAAGATCGATAAAAGCGGGATGCTTCCTTCGGGGGTCGTTATAACCGGAGGCGGAGCAAAGCTTCCGGGAATCGTGAATCTTGCGAAAAAAGCGTTAAGGCTTCCGGCGCAGATCGGATATCCGAAGGAGATGGATGGCATCATTGATCGCGTCGATGATCCTTCGTTTGCGACCTCTATCGGATTGATTTTGTGGGAGTCTGATGAGAACGGTTATTTTCAGTCAAGTTCGAGCGGTATGATGGATAAGATATCCATCGATAAAATAGGAAAAAAGATCAGGAAATTATTCAAAACATTGCTGCCTTGAAAACGAAAAAATATGGATTTGCGTGAAAATAAAAAAAAATGTAATATGAAATTAGAATATAATAATTTATGAATATATTATGAAAGAAATTAAGCCGGAACTTGAAACATTTGCGAGGATCAAGGTTATTGGGGTGGGCGGAGGCGGAAATCATGCGATAAGCCGCATGGCTGAGGCGAATCTGAAAGGCATAGATTTTATTGCAGTCAATACTGATGCTCAGGATCTGCATCATTGCAGGGTGACTGAAAAAATTCATATAGGAAAGAACTTAACTAGAGGTCTGGGAGCAGGAATGAATCCTGACATGGGACGGCAAGCTGCGGAAGAAAATAAAGACGAGATTCAGGATGCTCTGAAAAATTCAGATATGGTTTTTGTTACATGCGGACTTGGCGGAGGAACAGGCACGGGAGCTGCTCCGATAATTGCTGAAGTTGCAAAGGAAAGCGGTGCATTGACCGTTGCAGTGGTCACGAGGCCTTTTTTGTTCGAGGGGATACAGCGAAGAAGGATAGCTGACGAAGGGCTTGAAATATTAAGAAGACAGGTTGATGCGATCATTACGATCCCCAATGACAAATTGTTGCAGATAATAGACAAAAAAACATTGCTTCTTGATTCATTTAAGATAGTAGATGATGTACTCAGGCAAGCCGTACAGGGAATTTCGGATCTTATAACAATTCCCGGCATCGTTAATGTGGATTTCGCGGATGTGAAGGCTGTCATGGAAAACACGGGAACGTCGCTGATGGGGATCGGGCGGGCAAGCGGTGAAAATAGAGCAAGTGAAGCGGCAAAACAGGCGATAAACAGCCCTCTTTTGGATATTTCGATACATGGAGCAAAGGGTGTGTTGTTCAACATAAGCGGAGGGTTGGACCTTACTATGATGGAAGTGAATGAAGCGGCAAACGTGATCGTTGAATCCATAGACCCTGATGCAAAAGTCATATTCGGAGCCATTACCGACGAAACATTGAAGAAGGGAGAGATAAAGGTTACGGTTATCGCCACCGGATTCGGAGACGAGGTCCATAAAAAAATTATCTCGCGAAGCAGTTTTCGTCCGAGCTTGGGATTGAAAAAAAGCGAAAGTAGAATCGAGAAATTTTTCGAAAAAGAAGGACTAAAGCGCGAAGAAAGTGAAAATGTTCCCGAAAAGCCAGTTAATCAGGTGCCGTCGAAAAAAATGAATGTTGAAGCTCAGAACTCAGATCTTATTTCAAAGACGATCCCTGCTCAGGAAAGCAAGAAATATGATGAGCCTGTGTTTGAAAGAATTGCTGAGGAAAAAGAAGAAAAAACATTTGAATCCAAAATTAATCCTCTTAAGTATAACGACGAAATAGATATTCCGGCATTTATAAGAAGAAAAATGATCAAAAAGGATTACGAAGACGAAGATTGAAAAATTAAAAAAACAAAAACAAATTAGACATAAAATAAAAAGATCTGTCCTTTATTTTGAATAATATTGAGCAGAAATTATAAAGGCAGTTTTTTGTTGAGCATTAACGGGTATTGGATCATAGCATTTTTATTAGGTAAGCCATTAATAAAAAATAGATGAACGAGAAAAAAACAAAAGTGACCAAAATCAGGAAACGAGACGGCAGGGTTGTCAGGTTTGATAAGGCAAAGATCACAAGTGCGATACATAAAGCGCTGACTGCTACGGGCGAAGGCGGAAAGAGGAATGCGCAGGAACTGGCAAAAAAGATCGAACATGAAGTGAATAAGCGTTTCTATGTTCGGAACGGCGGCGGAAAATTCAAGGCCGAAATTCCGACCGTTGAAGAAATGCAGGATATCGTCGAGGATTATTTGATCCGCGAAAATTATTTGGATACTGTAAAGGCTTACATTATATACAGAGAACAGCACAGATTGATACGTGAAAATCATGATGTTCTGAAAAAATCCATTGATCTCGTTGATGATTACTTGAGCGAAGCTGACTGGCAAGTCAAAGAGAATAGTAATATGTCATATTCATTGCAGGGATTGAACAATTATATTTCCAATGTAATTACTTCGAAGTATTGGCTCGAGAAGATCTATCCGCCGGAAATAAGAGAGGCGTATGTGAGTGGAGATTTTCATATCCATGATCTCGGACTTTTGTCCGTGTATTGCTGCGGATGGGACCTGAAAGACCTCCTGACGAGGGGTTTTGGAGGCGTAAAGGGCAAAATTGACAGCAAGCCGCCCAAGCATTTCAGAAGCGCATTGGGGCAGGTTGTGAATTTTTTCTATACACTTCAGGGAGAAGCTGCGGGAGCGCAGGCTTTCTCGAATTTCGATACTCTTTTGGCACCATATATCAAATACGATCAGCTGACATACAGGGATGTGAAACAGGCAATGCAGGAATTTGTCTATAACATGAATGTTCCGACCAGAGTTGGTTTCCAGACGCCTTTTACGAATATAACAATGGATCTGAAGGCGCCTTCAAATCTTGCGGATGAACCTGTGATCATCGGCGGAGTCATACAAAAGGAGCAATATAAGGACTTTTCAAACGAGATAAGCCTCATAAACAAGGCATTTGCAGAAGTGATGTATGAAGGCGACGCTTCGGGACGGGTCTTTACGTTTCCGATCCCAACTTATAATATTACGAAGGATTTTGACTGGGATGACCCTAATCTTGAACCGATCTGGGAAATGACCGCTAAGTATGGAATTCCTTATTTCGCGAACTATGTTAACAGCGACATGAAGCCTGAGGATGCGAGATCAATGTGCTGCAGACTAAGGCTTGATACGAGAGAACTTTATAAAAGAGGCGGAGGGCTTTTCGGAGCTCATCCTCTTACGGGTTCCATCGGAGTTGTCACCATCAACTTGCCAAGATTGGGATATTTGTCGAAAAATAAGGCCGATTTCTTCGTCCGGCTGGAAAAAATGATGGATCTGGCCAAAGAAAGTCTTGAAATCAAGAGGAAGACGCTTGAAAATTTCACGGAGAAAGGATTGTATCCCTACTCGAAATATTATCTGTCGAATATTAAACTTCAAAGGGGCGAATTCTGGGGAAATCATTTCTCAACTATCGGAATAATAGGAATGAATGAAGCACTGTTGAACTTTATGGGAAAAAAGTCGGGCATAATCACTGAAAAGGGAAATAAATTTGCCGAGGAAGTGCTCATGTTTATGAGGGATAAAATGGTTAAATATCAGGAAGAAACAGGTAATTTATATAATCTCGAAGCGACTCCGGGAGAAGGAACATCTTACAGGCTTGCCAAGAAAGACGTGGAGAGATACCCGAATATAATAACCGCAGTAGTCGAATATTAATCCAAATCAATGGGATTTCTGTTTCAAATGGTAGCATATTCAAATGCTGTACAAAAAAGCATCTTATGATGTTTTTTTGTTTTGCCGGCAGCGGAGGCATAAAATTGAACAAAAATGATTATAGTGCTATATTGTTAACAGTGGTAAACGAATTTAACCGGGAAACGAATATAACATGATCATAGGCGGAATGCAAAAATTTACCCTGCTTGATTATCCGGGCAAAATATCGGCAATTGTTTTTACGAAAGGCTGCAATTTGAGGTGCCCTTATTGCCATAATCCCGAAATAGTCGATCCCAAAAAGATAGATTATGAAAATAATATAAGCGAACAAGACGTTATTAAGTTCCTCGAAACAAGAAAGGGTGATCTTGACGGGGTTTGCATAACGGGAGGGGAGCCTACCCTGCAGATAGGATTAAGCGGTTTCATCAGGAAAATAAAAGATATGGGTTTTTTGGTCAAGCTCGATACGAATGCGACTCAGTTGGGAACCGTCAAGAATCTGGTAAAGGACGACATTGTCGACTATTGGGCGGTGGATATAAAAACGGTACCGAAAAAATATATAATTCTGGGCGGCGGCGATGGCGTTGTAAAAAATATTGAAAAAAGCCTGGGTCTGATGATCAATAGCGGCAAAAAACTTGAACTCAGGACAACGGTTGTCAGGGGGCTGGTGAATGAGGGTGATATAGATGTAATGATGGCGTGGCTGAATGGCATTAATAAGGAGATACTCAAAAAGATAGACAGATATTCACTCCAGGGATTCAGGCCGGAGAAGACTCTGCTTGCCGGATATGCAGCAGTCGTGCCCTATCCCAGGGAAATGCTTGAAATAATGGCTGAAAAAATAAAGCCATTTTGCAGGAATGTAATAATTATGTCTGATTAAAACATGAAATTTAGATGCAAGGTCATCACCAGGTCATCAAGGAATGAGGTGGTGGGTATCGACAATTTATATCGGCTTGATCTTGGTTTTAAGGGAAGGGCGAAAGATGACGAACTTCCGATGCTGAGAATATATCTGACGGCCGTTCCGGAAAATGGAAAAGCGAATAAGAAGCTGGTTGAGGTTTTGTCCGAAGCAATGGATATCAGTAGGAGCAGGATCAGTATCATTAAAGGTGAAAAAAGCCATGAGAAGGTCATAGAGATCGATGACTAGGTCGGAATTATTTTTAGTTCTTTGCGGAGCATTCATATCCGGAGTGCTGCTTGGATCGTATTGTTTTGTTGAGATCTGGCTATTGATATTTTATTCAGGCATCGCGGCGATGCTGTTTTTTATTTTCAGAAAAGGCAATGCCGCGAAATTATCGCTTGTAATACTGATCATTCTGGCAGGAGCAGTCAGCATAGAAATGCGCGTGAAAAATGATGAGGCTGCAGTAAAATTAAATGGATTTGAGGAGGGGCGAAAAATTAAAATCGAGGGCAGAATGGCGCATATTGGAACTGCAAAGAACAGTGATCAGGAAATAGTGCTTGATAGTCTGAAGAACTCGGCAAGCGGAAGTGCAATTCCTGGAAAAATCATCGTATATCTTCCCCACTATCCCGCCTATAAGGCATGCAGCGCTATTGTTATTGAGGGGAAGATCAATATGCCAAGTAATTTCAGCGGCTTTGACTACAGGATGTATCTTGCGTCAAAAGGTATATATTATACAATGTATTATCCCAAAATAGAATCCGTAAAGAATACCACAGATCTTTTGTGCGGGTATTCCGCAGGAATCAGAGATTTTGCATCCGAGCTCAATAAAAAGATATATCCCCAGCCGCAATCCGCCATTATGAATGCTCTGATATTGGGCATCGAATCGGATATAAGCGAAGAAGTGATAAACGCTTTCAATAAAACGGGAACGCGTCATCTTCTCGCAATATCCGGCTTTAATATTTCCATAATTGCGATCATTCTGATGAGTCTTCTGCTGTCGTTGGGAATAAGGAGGGACAGAGCATTTTATTTTTCATCGATCGGGATCATACTTTATGTTATGATCATAGAAAGTTCGTCTTCGTCGATCAGAGCCGGTATAATGGGCGAATTAGTGCTTGTAGCGTTCAAGCTTGGCAGGCTTCCTTCGGCTCTGAACGCCATTGTTTTTGCGGCCAGCGCAATGCTTCTTGAAAATCCTTATCTGCTCCGATATGACGTGGGATTTCAGCTTTCATTTCTTGCGGTGATGGGTCTGATGTTCATCTATCCGAAATTTGATAAACATCTGTCCGGCATCAGGGACATATTCGGCATGAAGACGATATTTATGGCAACGATTTCCGCACAGATCGCGGCTTTGCCGATACTGTTGTATAATTTCGGGAACGTATCGGTCCTTTCTGTTGTTTCGAATATGCTTGTATTGCCGTTTGCCATAGCTGTCATGATCGGAGGATTTGCCATAATATTCATAGGGACGTTCAGCTTGTATCTTGCAAGGGTTCTGTCATGGCCCATCTGGCTTCTGATCGAATATCAAGTGGAGACGATCAAATATATCTCAAAAATAGATTTGTTCGCTATAAGATATGACGATCCGAATTATTTATTCGTGCCCGCATATTATATGATTTTGATAGGATTACTTCGGGGTAAAACATTTTTGAATAGCATAATGTCCGGAAACGCAAACAATAAAAAAATCCCGAAGCCTTGAGCTTGGGATGCTTTGAAGATCAACTGAACATCGGCATTCCTGTCTCCAGTTTTTTCTTAGATGTCTTTTTTATCGGATTAAGCGGGTCCATTGCGCTTTCATCGCACTCTTCCATGTCTTTATCATATTCTGCGATCTCGCTGCGTATAGAGCGTAATTTGCTCGCTGAAACGTTTTTGTGTTTCGTTATGCTGCCCGATCCGGGATGAAATTCATGAAGTATTTTTTTTCCTTTATTTTCGCGAAGATAAACAAACGTATCGCCATATCGCTCATCGAACCTGATCCCGAGAAATGTCGTGAAAGGCACATTTATCACTACTCCATTTATCGGAATTATCTCGATTTTCTCGTCAATCGTCTTTCTTTTTGTTTTTTTGGGAATATCAACACCTCCATATGATAAATCATAATCTTTAAGGATATTTTGTCAACGAAATATGATGGCATTGTTCAAAAATATAAGGACTGTATTGATTATATTTCTTGGAATTGTAAACTTCTTTATTTTGATGGTTTTTGGAAGCGATATGCAAAGCGTTCGTGCGAAGATCGTATTTCTGGATGTGGGCCAGGGCGATGCGACTCTGATTCTGGCGGAAAACGATGACCAGGTGCTGATAGACGGCGGCGATGGAAAGAGGATAATGGATGAATTGGGAAAAAATATGCCTTTTTATGATCATACGATCGAATTAGTTGTTATAACGCATCCGGACAGCGATCACGCAGGAGGATTGATCGAGGTGCTGAAATATTATGAGGTTGACGAGATTCTTCAGACGAGATATTCCTGCGATACTCAGATCTGCAAAGAGCTTGACGCGGTCATATCGGAAAAAGGAATTAAAAGACGTTATGCCCAATTCGGCCAAATGATCCATGCAGGCGATCAAAGTGCCGAGATTTTGCATTTCGGAGATGCCGGCACGGGTGCCAGCGATGACAATAACGATTCTATCGTCTTAAAGGCGTCGATCAATGGAAAAACCATATTGCTCATGGGTGATGCGGGATCGCTTGTTGAAAGCGATCTGATAAGACGCGGCATTGATATCGACTCGGATATATTGAAAGTGTCGCATCATGGAAGCAAGTCTGCCACATCCGCAGAATTCATTGAAAAAGTATCTCCTCAAAAAGCCATTATATCCGTCGGAAAGAACAAATACGGGCATCCATCGGATGATGTTCTGAACAGATTGAAAAATGTGAACATTGAGGTATTAAGAACGGATATTTCGGGCGATGTTGCCGTCGAGTGAAGTATTTACTTTTGAACTATTAATTGCTATTATGAACTATGTAGGGTGCGAATAATAATTTATTTGATATGGATACTAAAAATATCGAGATCGAGATTCGCGGGCCGCTTGACGATGAATCGCATAAGCAACTTTTGAAATATATCGACAAGAACGGAAGGCTTTTGAAAAAACAGAGCCGATTTCTTGTTGATTATTCCACGTTTCTTGAGGGCATCGGGGATAGGAAGTCGGATATCCGTCTCAGGGTGACAAATGGAAAGATCGAACTGATCGTTAAGAAGGGAAAGTTCGGAGCTTTTGCCAGGGAGGAGGCATCTGTTTTTGTGGAAGGCGGCGATCTGAAAAATGCTTTTTCGTTCATGGCTCTTTTGGGATTTAGAAAAGGCGTGGCAGCGGTCAGAAAAATTCTGAGATATGACGTTGACGGTGTTGAGATCGCAATTCAGGATGTGATCAGATACGGTACAAAAGATGAGATACACTCCAGATTCTATGAAGCTGAAGTAATGACGAGCAAAACGGACGCTGAAAAGGGAAAAAACCGGATAATCGCATTGCTAGACAAGATCGGTCTGAAAAAGTTCGGCGAAGAAGACTGGAACGAGTATATAGCGAAATTGAACAAAGAGGCTAATGGAGTGTATGACTATGACAAAGACAATGCAGATTCTCTGAAAAGCATGCCGGGTCTTTAATCAATATTTAATAAATAAACGAATTACAATGGAAAAACATCCAAAAAAAGAACGAACACTGGTAATTATTAAACCTGATGGCATCCAGAGGTCGCTAGTCGGAGATATTATAGGACGATTGGAGAGAGTCGGTTTGAAGTTTGTGGCTTTTAAATTTGTCATACCGAAGGAAGATCAATGCTGGGCGCATTATAACAAGAATGATGCGTGGTTTCAGATCAAGGGCGAGAGACAGGTGAATGAAAGGAAGGAACTCGGATTGAAGGTCGAAAAGTCGGCGATAGAATATGGAAAAGATATATTGAGAGCGAATATTGACTTCTTTATGTCGGGACCCGTTCTTGTGATACTGCTAGAAGGCAATCAGGCGGTGGGGATCACCAAAAAACTTGTGGGCGGAACCGAACCGCTGACTTCTGATGTTGGAACGATAAGGGGAGATCTGACGCTGGATTCCTATAGTGTTGCCGGGATCGACGGAAGAGCTGTCAGAAATCTCATACACTGTTCAGACAGTCCGATCGAGGCTGAAAGAGAATCGAAGATCTGGTTAAAAGACGGTGATGTAATTGAATACAGGCTCGTTCAGGATCAGATCCTGTATGATGTTAATTTGGACGGCATATTAGAATAAAAAATAAACGAGAAATCAATGTATCTAAAAAGGATAGAAACATCCGGCTTCAAATCATTTGCAAACAAGACAGATCTTGATTTTCCGAAAGGAGTCACGGGGATCGTAGGCCCGAACGGATCCGGAAAATCCAATATTGCCGATGCGGTGAAGTGGGTGCTGGGAGAGCAGAGCATGAAAAGTCTCCGAAGCAAGAAAGGAGAAGATGTTATATTCACGGGAAGCAGTAAGAAGGCGAAAATGAGCGCTGCGTCAGTTTCGCTTTTTCTTGATAATAATGATAAAAAGATCCCTATAGATTATGATGAAGTTGTGCTGACGAGAAAATTATTCAGAAACGGAGACAGTGAATATCTGATAAACAAGAACAGGGTCAGGCTTTCGGACATTGTCGATCTTCTCGTGAAGTCCGGCGTAAGCCAGAGAGGTTATTGCGTAATAAATCAGGGTATGGCTGATTCCATTTTGGCGGCATCTCCGACCGAAAGGATGGTTATTTTCGAGGAAGCGACAGGGGTTCGGGCATTCCAGATCAAGAAAAACCATACGATAAAGAAACTTGATGCAACGAAAAGAAACATGGTGAGGGTAACCGATCTTCTTGTTGAGATCGAGCCAAGGCTTGCTTTTCTGAAAAGACAGGCTTCAAGAGCGCTGAAGCGCGGAGAGGTTGAAAAGGAGTTGCGTGATGAACAGAATAGGCTTTATGGCGCTATATGGAAAAAATTGAACAAAGACAATGAGATATACAGGCAGCAGAAGGATGAAGTTGAGAAGGTGCTCGGTGGAAGCGAGAAAGAGATCGAGGAACTGAAAAAGCAATTGGAGGCATGTGATGGCAAGGATGTTGATTATAGCGGCGAATTCGAGAAGCTCAGGAATGAAATTGATTCGATACAAGTCACGATGAATGACCTGAGAAAGCACCTTTCGATGACTGAAGGCAGGATAGAGATCGAGAACGAAAGAAAGGTAAAAATAGAGAATCCCGACTTTCTGCCTATAAATCTGAAATACGTGAAAGAAAAGCTTACGAATATCATGGGTATTTTCAATAAATTGGCCTCAATTCTTGAGAATTTCGATAACCCCGAGAAGATCAATGAAGCGAGAAAAGAAGGCGCGGAAATAAAAGCCTTGATAATCGATCTATATGATGAAGTTCAGTCCGGAAAGATAAGCCAGAAGAAGCACGATATTCAATTTGACGACTCGAAGCTGAAGGAGCTGGAGAAAGAAAAGGGGCATATCGGCGGAAAAATCGAGGATCACCGGAAAAAATATGAAGAGGTCAGGAAGAAGATCGGCGAACTTAGCGACGAGGAAAAGGAAAAAAGAAAAGCGTTCTATGAATATGAAAGCAGGCTTCGCATCAGACAGGAAGAGATGAACAGATTGAAGGATAATATGAACCGGATAGGGATCGAGCTGGCGAAATTCGAGGTCAGAAAAGAGGATCTTACGAATGAAGTGCGGGATGAGCTCGGGACCGCAAACCCTGTTTATGAGAGAATAGAAAAAAACATAATCAATGGAGGATCGGAGCTTGAAAATATAAATATCGATGAATCAAGGCAAAAGGTCAGAAGGTTAAAGGTCCAATTCGAGCAGATCGGAGGCATTGATCCGCTTGTAGTGGAGGAATATGAGGAAACGGAAAAACGATTCGAATTTCTGACTGCGCAATCCAAAGATCTTGATCAGGCATCAGAGTCCATGAGGAGGATCATAGGGGAGCTGGATGAAAAAATAGAAAAACGTTTTAAGAGCTCGTTTAAGAATATCAGCGATGAATTTGACAGATATTTCAAGATAATCTTTTCCGGTGGAAAGGCGAATTTGTCGATAAGATATGAAGCTGAAAGCGAGGCCGCTGCCGGCGAAGAGGGTTCCGAGGAACAAGAATCAGGCGGTGAAGCTGATGAAATGGAAAGCGCGGAAAAAAAGCAAAGGATAGCGGGTATTGAAGTGAATGTTGCGCCTCCCGGAAAAAAGATCGCAAGTCTCGATATGCTTTCGGGCGGTGAAAGGGCGCTGACATCTATAGCTATACTGTTTGCTATCATTGCCAATAATCCGCCGCCATTTTCGGTTTTGGACGAGATAGATGCTGCATTGGATGAGGCAAATTCCGCGAAGCTATCTACAATAATAAAGGAAGTTTCAAAGAGTACGCAGTTTATTCTGATAACCCACAACCGAGAAATGATGAAGCAGGCCGATATACTTTATGGAGTCACTATGCACGATGACGGCGTTTCGAAAATAATATCGATCAAACTCGAGGAAATAAAGGAAAAATAGATAAGAAAATGATACATTCGAATATCTTATTATTTGGAGTGAAACGAAAATATATAAATACAAAGAACGGCAGCAACATTTGACAATATAACTATAATGCGTTATTGTGATGTGTTTTGCGGTGATGCGTTATATTTTATCAAATACGGCGCCTCGTCAGCAGAACGAGCAGTATAATATCAAGCGGTAATGTTTTTTAAGTCCGTAATATTTTCTCTAATCCGATAAAATGTTATTGATTTTAAAAATTTCTGAATAAATCGATTCAGAAAGGATCCCGTTCTTTGATACAATACATCAGAAGAAAAACGATTCATGTTGACCGAAGTCGGTTTTGGGAGGTGAATTGGCATGAAAATTATTCTCGATTTTGATGATGCGATATTTAATATGTATGCGATGATGGCTGAATTCAAAATGATATTCCATAGATCAGGATTTACATGTGACGAGTTCGATAAACTCTATAAAATTTGCAAAGAGATGACCGGCGGAAGTTTTGATTCCGAATTGATGGTTGATCTGTTTGAAAGAATCAGGCCGTACAACAAAAGATCAGCTCTGGATGAGATAAATTCGATCATACACAGATCAAGGGATTTCGTTTATGCGGATTTCTATGAGTTTATTAATTATTTCAGGCAAAACGAACTTATTTTGCTTTCATTCGGCACTACCAGGTTTCAGTACGAAAAGATCAATAATTCCGGTATTGCTGATAATTTCGGGAAAAGGATAATAACTGCAAAAGATAAATCCGAGGAAATTGAATTGCTGATGAGCGATCCGCGCGATGATATTGCGTTTTTCATAGACGATAAAGCGATCGTGATCGATAAGGTAAAAAGACGATTTCCCGAAATTATTGCTATGAAAATAGAGCGACCCCAGGGCGGTCATATCAGCAAAAAATCAATGTGCGCCGATTACAGGATCCGTGATCTGTATGAAGCGAGGCAAATAATAAATGCAACCATAAGAATAAGCGTTAGTGCAGGTTAAAGACCGATGCGGTCGGGGGAAACGGCCTTAACGGATTGTTTTTCTTCTTCTTTTTTAACAAGTATTATAGATTGATTTATATATCTGGAAAAATCGAATCAGATGTCGAAATGCTATGATAGTTTGACATTATCGTAGAAATGAATTAGTATATAATATGTTAATAAATAACGGTATAATATGCTGAAAATAAGATTAAACAGGATAGGGAAAAAGAACAGGGCTAGCTTCCGGGTTACAGTATCTGATTCGAGAAGGGCTCCGGGAGGAAAATTTATTGAAATTCTGGGTTATTACGATCCGCTCACAAAAGAAAAGTCATTTAATAAAGAGAGAATACTCTATTGGATGTCAAAAGGCGCTCAAACATCGGCAACCATGAATAATTTTTTTGTAGATGCGGGAATAATAAAAGGCGAAAAGGTTGTTGTATGGAGGCCAAAAAAGAAAGAGGAAGACAAGGGTAAGACATCGCCGGCGGCTACGGCAGCTCCTGCAGCAAAGCCGAAAGAAGAGGCCAAGAAATAAACAAAAAAAGCAACAATAAAAGTGCAATATTGACAAAATCCCGAAATTTGATATAATTATATTACAAAATGTGCAGTTTAATTATAATAAGCACATATTTCGTCTTTACGAAGCGAATAAAAGGTCGTAAGTTATAAAAAAGCTGCTGTGATTTACAGAAAGAATAATCAGTTAAACAGTGATTCCAAGCAATTTTGGCTGGAAGCTAATGAAGGAAAAAACAGAATGGAAAAAGATAAAGAGTTTGTTGAATTTGTAGTAAAATCAATCGTCGATCATCCGGAAGATGTTAGGATCGAAAGATCAGTCGATGAAATGGGAGTGCTGATCACTCTCAATATCAACCCTGAGGATATGGGCCAAGTCATTGGCAGGCAGGGTACTACCGCTAAGTCAATCAGGAACCTCTTGAGAGTTATCGGAGCAAAGAACAATGCCCGAGTAAATTTCAAGATCGTGGAACCGGAAGGTTCATTGAGATCAAGAGCTCCAAGAGAGAGAGAAACGAATGTTGACGACGTGGTAAACGATCTCAAATTGTAATTTCTCTGGATTTACAATAAGGAAAAACCGTGCTATTTTCTAAATAGACGGTTTTTTGTGTGTATAATGTTTGTAATGAAATATTACAAATCTATTATGAATTGATAATATGAGTATTTATAAGAGAAAAATTTGGAGAAAATGTGAATTATTCTGATAAAAAACCAGATATAGATCATGTGAATAATTTCCTGCACAATGATGATAAAAAAGAAAAGCCTGGATTCAGACGTGAAAAGTTTTATTTTGCAGAAAAATCAACAACAAAATTGCCATCATTGCTTTCTCGGGAAACCATCAAGGAGGAAGTTGATAAAATTGTTAATGAAAAAATAAAATTAACAAAACAAGATCTTAAAGAAGAATTTGGAATGGAAGAAACACCAGAAATGATCGAGAACAGAAATAATCTGAAAGATAGGTTGAAGATCAGGCTGATTAAATTTGCGCAAGAAAGAGGTCTTAATGTAAAAGACCGCTTAGCTGAAAACGATGATATATATTTTCTCAATAAAAAAGGATATGAAGATATCGGCGGAGATATAAATGAGCATGGCTGTAATATAGGCAATGATATTTTTGTTCGAGGTGAAAACAATGCAGATGAGAATACGATGCTACAGCACGAGTTAGTTCATTCTGCCTGTCTCCATAAGTTCTATATAAGCAATAATCCTGTGAAGGAAAATAATAAAACTCACGTAATAAGCTCGGGGTATGCCTCTTGTGTAGGAAATAAATATCTCAAGTATTTTAATGAAGGACTTACGGAGGTTACGGCGCTACAAATAAGTATGGAAAATAAGGATATATCTTATTCTAAGGGTGGGTATCGACCTCACGTAATTCTTATAACGGAGTTAGTTAGGGATGTCGCTGAAAAGTTAAGCGAAAGAGAAAATATGAATATCACACAAAAGGATATTTTAACCCATTTACAAATTGGAATGTTTCAAGCAAAAAGGGGTTATTTGGGCATAATTTCGGATATATATGGAAAAGGAGCACTTGAGTCGTTAATGAAAATGGGGATGGAAAAACAGGATGTGATTGAAGTTTCGAGAATTTTCAAATTATTATCGGCTGAAAAGAAAATTACTGATTATTATAATAACAAAGAAACAAGAATTCATATGGGAGATTCGGACATCGTATTTAATTCTGAAGATTAATTTATTTATATATATGCAATTCGACATTATAACAATTTTTCCGAAGATTTTTGAATCATACTTTAATGAAAGTATTTTAGGTAGAGCGCAGAAGAATAAAATGGTAAGGATTGCAATTCATGATCTGAGAGATTTTGCTCACGATAAACACAAAACAGTTGATGATTCGACGTATGGCGGGGGAGCCGGAATGGTTCTGAAGATTGAACCTATTTTTGAAATGCTTAAACACTTAAAGATAATAAAAAAAGACGGTACAAGGGTCAAGAGATCTTCGAATGATACTAAAGTTATCCTAATGTCCGCAAAAGGAGAAATATATAATCAGAAAATAGCCGTTGAAATGTCTAAGATAAAAAGAGTAGTAATTATTTGCGGAAGATACGAAGGAGTTGATGAAAGGGTGTCGAAATATTTGGTGGATGAAGATATCTCGATCGGAAAATATGTGTTAACGGGCGGCGAGATCCCTGCTATGGCATTGGTTGATTCCATTTCTCGATTGATTCCGGGCGTTGTCGGGAATAAAGAATCAATAGAGGATGAATCTTTTTCAAAAGAAGGATATCTTGAATATCCGCAATACACAAGGCCGGAATTGTTCTCTCCGGTAAAGGGCGTGAATTGGAGAGTCCCCGGAGTCTTGCTGTCGGGGGATCATTCAAAGATCAAAGAGTGGAGAGAAAAAATGTCAGTGAACGGGAACAAAATAAATTAAAAAAATGGAGCGGAACAAGGCGGGCTGTCAAAAGCCGGCCGAGGGAAATATCTATGCAGGAATCGGGCATTTACTAATGGTTTTTTTGTGCGCATTGATATTGTTCAATCAGCTGCTTATCATAAACATAAAGACGAAGCTTGGGATAGACGGCTATTTTTCAAAAATGGTTTATAATGTCATTTATACAAGGACAAATGAAACTCCTGCGGGCAGAGATCTGAAGCTGACGGGAAATATCCAAAAAGATGCGATTGAGATCGTTATGATTAAAGGACAGCCTGATCTGTATGGGAAAAAATTAAATGTATCTTTTGACAGGGTGCAGGAATCAATAGATATAATGAAAAAATACGATCCGAATATTAATATTTTTACTGAGCTGGAATTTGAAAGATATGCCGAAATAACAGGAAAAATATCATGTGAATTTTGCTGTCCGGTAACAGCGTTAACTTATGCCGATGGAAAACCCACATGCAATTGCGATCATGCCAAGGCAATGAGAGGTCTTGCCGCGCATTTGATCAAGAATTACGGCAATAAATTCAGCGATGATGAGATCTTGCGGGAACTTGCAAGATGGAAGGGATTATTCTTTCCGAAACAGATGATAAGTAAACTCATAGGCGAGATCAAAAGCGGAAAATTATCCCCGGATATCGCTGCGGTTTTAAACGGGATACAATTACCAAAATATGATCTTACCGATCAGAATATGAATAATGGCGAAATGGAAAATGTTCCCGACATGGTTGGAGGATGTTAAATTAATAATATATAAAAATGAACAATATAAATGATAAAGACCGTGCGAGTGAAGAAAATAATACATCCGAGGTAGCAGCAGCCGAGATGAATAGGGCAGTACCTTTGTGCGATCGGAGCAACAGATGGCTGATCATTGTTTTGATCATTATCCTGATCATTACGACGTTGCAAATGTCGGAATTATTGAAAATATTGGATGCTTTGAGAAAAATGAACGGAAATTTGTAATAATTTCATATAGAGAGCCAATCGCTCAATTGATTAAGAAAATCGGATGAATTGTATGATAAAAAAATCTCTTAATGGGAATAGGTTCGAAGTCGCCTTGGCAGCAATCATTGCCATTGTTTCGATTTTCAGTTTATTGACTGTGTTTGAGTCCGACAAGGCGTTAAATGGCATGCTGACTAAATATCAGGAGAAAAACAGACCGGCAAATCTTGATATTGTTCTGATAAAGGACAATAATTGTCCATATTGTTATGATGCAGCCGAACTGATAAGTGAAATAGAGACTGAGAATGTCAATATGGTATCAAGGCACGTTTTGGATTACCGGAGCAATGAAGCAAAGGAGATAATAATGAAATACCGAATTGAAAAAGTTCCGGCTGTTATAATCAAGGGCGAGATCGATAAGGTCGGTAATTTATACAATAAGTTCAAGGATATCGGCGAGATCATGGATGACGTTTTCATCTTTCGAGATGCCATGATGCCTTACGTCGATATCAAGTCCGGAAAATCCGTCGGAAATGTAAAAGTTGTATTGATGACGGCTGATGGTTGTGCTGATTGCTATAATTACGATAAATATATAGCAGAACTGAAAATACTTGGAATACCGACGTCGAACAGAGAGATAATCGATTATAAGTCGAATTCGGGGCAGGTCATGGTGAAAGCCAATGCGATCGAAAATGTGCCGACATTCATACTTACAGGAGATCTTGGGCGGTATCCGGCGCTTAAAAAGATACAGGACTATGACGATAATATATTCGTCTTAAGGAACGTGATCAAGCCGTATCTGAATATAGGCGACGGAAAGGTTTATACAAAAACGGATCAATAAAAAAAACAGCCTCGGGCTGTTTTTCGCCGTATGAAATGATTTATTCCGTGGGCAGATTATCCAGTATGCTTCGTCCGGTCATTTCATCCGGTTTTTGAAGTCCCAGAACGGCAAGAACTGTTGGTGCGACATCGCTAAGCATTCCGCCGACCCGCATATCTATATCATATTTCCGGGGCGTTGCAAATTTATTGTTTTTGCTTATAACAATAAAAGGAACCGGATTCGTCGTGTGTTCAGTCATGATTTCGCCGGTTTTGGGATTGAACATTTCTTCAGCATTGCCATGATCCGCAGTGATCAGAAGCGTAACATCGTTTCGCATGCAAGCCTCATAAATTCTGCCGAGGCAAATATCAATGATCTCTATGGCCTTTATTGTTTGTTTGAAATTTCCGGTATGACCCACCATGTCAGCATTGGCATAATTAAGCAGAATAAAATCAAATCTTCCTGAGTCCATGTCTTTAACAACGGTTTCAGTCAGCGTATCAGCGCTCATTTCCGGCGTTTGGTCATATGTTGAAACAGAAGGCGATGGTACAAGCGTCCGGTATTCGTTTTCAAATGGCGATTCTTTTCCGCCATTGAAGAAATATGTCACGTGTGCGTATTTTTCTGTTTCCGCGATCCTTAATTGTCTTAATCCATTATCGCTTATGACCCTTCCAAGCGGGTTTTCTACGATTTCGGGCGGAAAAACGACATTTACGGGAAGACCTTTCTCATATTCCATCATTGTGGCAATATATAGGTTTTCAATTTTTGCGCCCCTGTCGAAATTATCGAATTTATCGAGAGCGAATGCTTTTGTAAGCTGTCTCGCACGATCTTCTCTGATATTGTAATATATAATCGAATCATTTTCCTTTATTGGCGCGTAATTATTGAATTTGTCTGGAAAAATGGCCGGTTTAATGAATTCATCGGTCACATTCTGGGCATAGCTTTTTTCAAGTGCCAATTTCGGATCCAATTCCTTTATGCCGACCAGGTTTGCCAGGCAATAATATGCCATCTTCGTTCTGTCCCATGTCTGATTACGGTCCATTGCATAATATCTACCCATAATACTTGCAACATGGCCCGGCCAATTTTCTTCTTTAAGATTCCGCGTAAGTTCGGATAAATATTTCAGTCCTGCTGTTGTTTCAGTATCCCGGCCGTCAGTGAATATGTGTATAAATACTTTTTCGGTAGCAATATTGTGCATTTTAAGCATTTCCAATATGGCATAAAGGTGGTCGATGTGGCTATGGACCCCGCCGTCACTAAGCAGTCCCATTACATGAATATTGGAATTATTGTCTATTGAATGGGCTATGGCGTTAAGCAGCACGTCGTTGGAATAAAAAGTTTTGTCCTGGATAGACAGCGAGACGCGGGGCAAATTCTGATATAAGGTCTTTCCTGCGCCAAGTATAAGATGCCCTACTTCAGAATTTCCCATCTTTCCCCAAGGCAGTCCTGCTGCAATTCCAGATGCCTGAAGTATGGTATTGGGATAATATTTTATGAATGCGTCCATATTGGGAGTGGATGCATTCAGAATAGCGTTACCGCTTTGTTCGGGGCTGATTCCCCATCCGTCCAATACTACCAACATTGCTTTCTTGTTCATTTTTGTTTTAAGCTAGATTTTTTATCATTTGACATTTCATATTATATCATTTATTCTATGTTTATACAAGAAAATTCAGCTTTATCAAGAACATATATATTTAATTTATGTTATTGGTAATAAATTATGAAAGAATGTCAAAATTGCGGCATGCCCATGGTGAAAAATGAGGATTTCGGGAATAGCGACCCGAAAAGTGTTTTGTGCAGACTGTGTTTTTCCGATAAAAGTGCGGACGAAGAGAAAAAGGCAAGAGTTCCTGAGAAGGAAATTAAAATAATTGAACTGGTGGATCTGGACAGGCTGGATAGCGGAGATCTATTTTAAGCTTTCGATAGGCGATAGACCTTATGCAGGTCTTTTTTTGTTGCAAATAATGACGAAAATCGTTATAATTATAACAATAGAAATAAATGAATAATAAATTCATATTAGCAATAATTGTTGTTGTCAGCGCACCGATGGTTGCGGCTTATTTGTGGTATAAGACTGACGAACTGTCCCCGGAACCTGTTAAAGAAAACATGTCCTATTATGAGATTGTAAAAGAAGACGAAAAATGCGCTGACAATTGTTTTTTGGAATATATCGTTATGTCAGATGGCGTGGTCATGGAGAAATATATAAAAGATTTCAACAATAAAGAAAAGAACGGAATAAGGATGCTGAATGCGGGTGTTGAAGTGGAAAAGCTATTCGAAAAAGTTGCGTTATTTTTTAATAAATACGGAACAAATGACGGCATCAGCTGCGAGAGCTGTTCGTCATATCATTTATATTACTCGGGACGCGACGGCAGGAGATCGTTCGCGACAATAGAAGGAAGCAACGATTCGGAGGTCGTGAATATTCTTAGCGCCACTATGGATCTCATTGCAAAAGCAAGCGAGGGTAATGTTGATTTTTTTCATTTTTATTACGGCAAAAAAGACGGCGGATATCTTGATTATCATATTTTCACGGATGGCGTGATAATCCGTGAGGTGTTCGGCAAACGGAACGGCCAACTTCTGGAGTCGGATATTTATCGGTCAGATGGCAAAAGGATAGCTGATGTCATAAATTTAACGAAGGCGGATTTTTTTAATGAGAATAGTGAAATCAAGTTTTGCAACAACAGGGAGTTTCTATGGGGTTATCTTGAAGTAAAAACGCGAGAAAGCTATAATTACATATATACATGCGGCGACGGAAAGAATGATTCCGACATAATCTTCGATTATTTATATAATAATTTTGAATAGATGAAATATACGGCAATATCCATATCGATTATCGCTGTTTGTTTCGCAAAAATTGCGGAAGCGATCATTATAGTCCCTCCGATCATTTATATTGCCACCTTTTCCGTCGGATCATTTGTATTGAATACATTTATGATGACGGCCGTCTATATGGCTGGCCGGGGACTTGTGGATCGTTTTTATCTCGGGAAGCAGATGCATGAAATTGTCGGCATTGCGTTTTCATATCTGGGATATATATTTGTTATTATAGTTACGTCATTTGTTTCCATAGCCATCTTTGATCCGATCGATGCGCGAAGCCTGTTCTATGCGAGCGTTTTCTCTACCTTTTTGAGCTTTCTTATGATGGCTCTGAATAATTTCAGAAAATACACGCTTGCAGATTCGCACAAGAGGAATGAGATTGTTCTGCCGATGATAGTTTTTTCTGTGATCGTTTTTATAATAACGTTCGTGTCTGCATATTTCTCGATCAGTACCAGCATTATAAAAAAACAGGACCTTCCGAAAAAAACGGCGGTAACCGAGGATGTGTCAAATGCTCCCAGTGTTAATTTCGGAATTAATTTTGAAGCGAGCAAGAAAATGGCCGGTGAATACAAGAAGCAGGATGCGTCCGTTGCGGCGCCTGAAACCAAGGAAGATATTTGGTTCTATCCGTATATGAATGGAACATGCGAGATATACGTGGGAGGACGGCTCATCAAAGCTGAAATGCCATCGGGAAAATGCTTCTATTACGATAACAGCAATAATACGAGAAGAATGATATGTCCTATATATCTGACATTTGAAGAACTGAGCAGGTCACAGCCCAAGAAGAGCGCGTTAATGCAAATAGAAGGAAGGGGTTCGTGTCTCGACAGCTACAGGGTATATATAACCGAGAGCGGATTTAAATATGTTCAATAGAAAATGAAAACAAAATTGAGACAAATAAAAATTAAGGGTCTCGGAAAATTGAATATTTACGGGACGGGCGAAGGCGATGTTGTTGTGTTGGAGAAAGATGAGAATTCTTACTTTATGGGCGCGTCAAAAGAATGTACGCAAGATTTTTTTGATAGAATATATGATGAAAATGGGCCTTTCTGGAGGCTTTATGCGAATGCAGGATTTGCGGTCAGGCCGCAACAGACCAAATATGCCGTATATGTCGGCAACGCCTTATATTTCAGGAAAAGCGTTGAGGAAAGGTATATGTATAATGCCGGTATTGAGAAGGATTATGCCATAAAAAACAATTACCTCATAAGAAAAACGAAATGGGATTTGCGCAATCTGATATATCTGCTGACATTGCCCTTTGATGAGGCAAGACAATTTGTAAACATGATAAAATTCAGCTTTTATGCGAATGAAATGATCCGAGGATATGAAAGATCATACAGAAGCGCCATTGAATTTTATAATTTTTATTCAAGTGAAGGAAATATTTATGATCCTGCAAAGACGGCAAAAGAGGCAATGGAACGAGCTGTGGAAATGATGGAATATTCAATTGCGGCTTTTATATGCAATAAATACGGAATAAAATTAAAGCATTCAAAATATATCGACGAATGCGAGCTTGAAAAGCTGTCGACTTATATCGAAACGAATAACACGATGGCGATCCTGGATGAGTTCGAATTTTATTCGCTCAATCCCTATGACATATCTGTGCCCCGGCTCTTCGAGGACGATTTTAGGATCAATAAATTTTCAGGTTTCAAGGTGCCCGGCGATAATTCATTAAGATGGAGAGAAAATGTAAAATTCATAGTTGCGAGATACATGCATATAATGAGGATGTGCTATAAACTGATAGGAGACAATAGTAAAATGGGCGATCTTATATTCTATTTGAAGATAAATGAATTAAGCAAAATCGATCCGGATGCGGAAGGATCGGTCCGGGACCTCATTGATGTTGCGCTAAAAAGAAAAAATGATCTTGAAACGATAAGGAATATCGGATTGCCAAGCGTTCTGGTGTATAAGAATGAAAAATATTATGAAAAGGCGGGAATCGATCTTGCCGATAAATCGAAAAATAGGCTGAACGCGATAAGTGTATCGTCAAAGAAAAGTGTCAGCGGACCCATAGTCAATATAAACAGCATGGGTGATTATGAAAAATGCGCAGAGGGTTCCATAATACTTTCAAAAACATTATCTCCGAATCTTGTGATCCTGTTCAAGAAGGCTGCAGGGATCATAGCTGAAAGCGGGGGATCGCTGTGCCATGCCGCAATAATAGCTCGAGAGATGAATTTGCCGTGCCTGATACAATTAAAGACGAAGAACGGCATCCCGGATGGAAGCATTGTAAGGCTGGACGGCAAAAATGCGACAGTTACGATATTGGATGCTGAAAAAAAGGCTGAAAAAGAAACAACTCACAACGAACTGAACAAAGCTAGTGCAGAGCTGGAGACCGCGCGCAAAAATCCGGATCAGTCCGTGCACGAAAGAATTGTTCTTAACAAAGGTCAAAAGGTGGATTTTTATATGTTGAGCGGCGGAAAGCTTCAAAGCAAAAGCGCAGGAAACAAGGCGGCTAATCTTTCAGAGATATATTCTCATTTCAATGTCCCTGATGGGTTCGTCATCGACTCTGAGTATTTTAGAAAATTGAACGGCTTTGAAAGGATCGGATCCATAGTGAGAGAAATTAATAAGGCCAATGCGTCGGAAATAGCGAAATTGGAGGAGCATTACAATGTTTTGAAAAATGAATTTTCGAATATAGAATTCTCCAGAAAATTGGCGGATGAACTTGGACTGTTCTATGAAAAACTGGCCTCACGGCTGGTTGCGGCAAGGTCCAGTTCTTCCAGTGAGGATAGCGCCAAGGCGTCTTTTGCGGGACAATTCGATTCATACATCAATATCGGCGACATTAACAATCTTGAGTATGCGATAAAGAGCTGCTGGGCTTCGTTCTATTCCCCAAGGTCTGTTGTATATAGGAAAGAAAACAGAATTAAAAATGATAGCGCAAATATGGCGATATTGGTTCAAAAAATGATCGAAGCGAAATATTCCGGAATAGCATTTTCAAAGGACATAATGAATGATAATGCAATGTCTATAGAGGTTATTCCCGGTACATGTGAAAAACTGGCATCAGGAGAGGTTTCACCGAATGTTTATATTATCGAAAGAGAAAGCATGTCGGTGTTGAAGGTTAATGCAAATTTTGATTTCGATGACAATCTTGTCACAGGTCTTGCAACAGAGGTTCTAAAGCTCGAAAATTATTTCAAGGCGCCGCAAGATGTCGAATGGTGCATAGATAATGAGAATAAGATATGGATAATTCAAACCAGGCCGATAACTTCGGCGTGTAAAATCAAATAAAAACATGATATTAAAAGATCCTCTTTACGGTTTTATCTCAATCGGCGAGCCTTTCAAGAGCCTGATGGATACCGAGCAATTCCAGCGTTTGCGGAATATAAAGCAGCTCGGACAAAGCTATATTGTTTATTCATCTGCAAATCATACGAGATTCGAGCATTCGATCGGAACATATTATCTTGCTCAAAAGGTCGCAGAAAATAATGCAATTGAAAATAAAGATGAATTCATTGCGGCAGCTTTATTGCATGATATCGGGCATTATCCATTCTCACATTCCATTGAGAAGGCCGTCAGGCAATTGACGGAGAAGGGCCACGAGCAGCAAAGCATTGAGATCATCAGAAATACGAATATTTCAAAAATATTAAGAGATCATGGATTGGATATTGAGCTTATCTGCAATTATATAGAAGGAAAAGGGAAATATGCCAGCCTGATCTCGGGTCAGATCGACGTTGACCGTATGGATTATCTGAAAAGAGATTCATATTATACGGGCGTAGCTTACGGGATTATTGAATCTGATGTTATTATCAATAATTATACGATAAAAGGCGACGACTATATAGCCGATATCAAATATCTGCCGGCATTTGAGTCCGTTCTAATCGCCAGATACCTGATGTATTCAATGGTATATATGCACCATAGGACCATAATTGCGAATACAATGCTCCGCAGCGCATTTATTGAAGCTCTTAATAACGGCGATTTTAAGATCGAAAAGCTCATTGAATTCGATGATATTGATCTCATAAGCAGATTCAGATCGTCTTCTTCTCCCGCAAAACAACTTATGGATGCCATTACGAAAAGAAATTTATACAAGGAAGCCATTATTTTCAGCAAAGATGATTTTGAAGATGCAGGTAAGATGATAGGATACGATAAAGTGCAGGAAGTCGAGGCGTTGATCGCTAAAGAATTGAAATTAAATCGGTATGAGGTGCTGATTAATATCATGGGATTTCCAAAATCAAACAAAAGCAGGATACTGATCAGTCCTTCGATGAAAAAACTTGAGGATATATCGCCGATCGTAAGCTCTCTGAATATGGCAGAATGGAATCACTGGTTTGCCGGAGTTTATTGCCAGGAAAAGGATATTGATAAAATCCGGCAAAAAAAAGATATGATCAGGTCATATCTTATAGGAAAATAGCACTGAAGGATAATGTTCTATATAGCATTATCCTTTTTCATTATCTCAATAGCTTCTATCACCGAAAAAGCCGCGCGAGTAATGCCCATACTTCTCATATCGGCGTCAGTACCGACTAAATACAGTCCTTTAATGGGCACTTTGGGTGAGGGAAATTCTATATTGACCTTTATGGCGCCTTTTTCCGGTATTATGGTTTGAACATGCTCAAACTCGACATTCTGTTCCGCGTTCGGGATTGCTTTGAAAATACATTCTTTCAGGTTCTTAAGCTGTTTTTCAAAACTGCTTTCTTTGAATATCGTTGTAAATCCAACCAGCTGCTTGTTCTTGGGGCATAAAGTGTTATCGTAATTAGACGAAGGAACTGCCCAAAAAGGCGTTTCTGAATCGAAAAATATTTCAGAACCTATATATGCAAACTCTGGTAATTTTTTTTTAAAACCGAGCCAAAGAGTAAAGCTAAGCGTTTGCTCGATTTTTTTCAACTGATCCGAGAACTTAGCGGGCAAGGCCCTGCAGAGGCGGGGAAGGTCTTTGGCGTAGCCTGAAAAAATCACAAGATCTGATCGATAAACCTCCTTGTGTGTTCGGACGGAGTATATCGATCCTTCTTTTGTAATAAGCTCAGTCACATCTTCAGCCAAATGTATCTCGACATTAGGTTTATTGAATGAATTTATTGCGCAGGACGTTATGCTCTGAATGCCTCCAAGCGGATATCCCTGGGAAGAAAAATCCTGTCTTGCGATCTTCATGAATTTGCGTAAATGGCTTGTGGCGCTGCCGGTATCGCCATCCAAATATCCCGACCCGCCGAGAATCCTCCATGCAGGAGTTTCTTTTATGGATTTGCCGCTTAGGAAATATGAAACCGCATCCAGAAATCTGATCGATTTCGGCGACATATTATATTTTCCTATGAAGCTGTATACGCTCTGGTTCAGTATATTCTTATTGAGCGAGGAGTTAGCAACGGCGTCTATGAGAGCCCCCGAGAGCAGCAGCCGGTCTTTTTTCGAGAGAATATCGAATTTTGCAAGCTGGATCAGCGTTAGAGGAAACTCCTGGAATTTATTCTGATATCTGACATAATACATTCCGAACGGCACGAAGCGAGGGATCACCGTAAAATATTTTTTCATGATGAATGTTAGCGGGCCTTTCACTAAGTCCGTAATTGCGTGAGGCCCCGTGTCCACAAAATATCCATCGATCTCATAAGTACGGCAATTCCCTCCCAAATAAGAGTTTTTTTCTATTATCAGTACTTTCTTGCCTTCCTTGGAAAGGATCAGTGCGGACAATAGACCGCTGATACCGCCCCCGACAACTATTGCGTCATATTTTTTATTTTCAGAATTCATTTTCGGAATTATTTATAATTACAGATTAATATTATGACAGATCGCATAAAAAATCAAATTGACATATGACGGGATATGCGGATATAATTGAAAAATGATAATATCAAACAAAAGATTATATCTCATAGTATTCATTACTGGCGCGATCGTCATGATCTTGGAATTGGTCGGATCGAGGATACTTGCGCCGACACTGGGAACGTCGATTTATGTCTGGACGAGTCTGATCGGAATCATTTTGGGAGCTATGAGCCTTGGATATTATCTGGGCGGACGTTTGTCCGACAAAGATCCCAATACGCAGACATTTTCGAATTTGTTGTTGATCTCCGGTCTTTTTGTTTTTTTTATCATAGTAATGAAAAAGCCCGTTCTTGATGCAAGTATTCATTTAGAATTAAAATATGCCGCTATATTTGCCGCATTGACGCTATTTTCTATCCCAGGAATATTATTAGGTGCCATATCTCCATATTCCGTAAGACTTGCTATGAAAAATGTGGAAACCTCCGGAAACACTGTAGGCAATCTTTACGCCGTATCAACATTCGGCAGTATTATCGGCACTTTTTTGGCCGGTTTTTATTTCATACCGAATTATGGAAGTACGAATATACTTTACGGACTCGCCATCGGTCTATGTGTCATATCACTGATCGCTAATAGCAAGAAGGATAAAGCGATAAGATTAATGCTCGTCTTTTTTTTGGCTATTGGCGTCTCCGTAGTTGCTGGCGCTTCGGAAACAAATAAATACTTAGTTGATGAGGATAGCGAATATAATCACATAAGGGTATATGATACGACAGGTTCCGATGGAAAAACATTGCGCATCATGTCTGTCGAGAATGCCTTTGATTCCGGAATGTATTTGGATTCAGATGAGCTGGCGTTCGCTTATTCGAAATATTTCAGACTTGCGGACCTATTCAATCGAAAAATGAAGAAAGTTGCTGTGTTCGGGGGAGCCGCTTATACAATACCCAAGGACATACTAAAAAGACATGAGGCTACTTTTGTTGATGTTGTTGAAATAGATCCAAAAACGACAAAAATCGCGGAGGAATATTTCAATCTTGATCGGAATAATGAACGACTCGGCACATACCATATGGACGCGAGGAAGTTTCTGAACGAAAAGAGCGGTGCCGTTTCGGAAAAATACGATGCGATCTATAATGACGCTTTCAGCTCGACTTGCACAGTACCCTTTCAATTGACAACACTGGAGGCGGTGAAGCAAATATCAGGCATGCTTAATGACGAAGGAGTATACGTAATGAATGTAATATCTTCGATAAGAGGAGAGAAGTCGGAATTTTTCAGATCTGAATTCAGAACGATGAAATCAGTGTTCAAGAACGTTTATGTGTTTGCGACGGTATCCAATGAAGAAAAATATTCCGAAATTAATCAGAATCTGGTTGTTATTGCGGTGAAAAAGGACTATGATATTGGAAATATGGCAGCGGAGAATATCGGAAACGAGTATGGCGAGATGATCACAAAGTATTGGAATGGAGGCATCGAAATCGGCGATGCGATAATATTAACTGACGACTATGCGCCCGTGGAGCATTTCACTTCAAAGCTGTGCCAGGTCGTAAACAGAAATTGACCATGAAAAACAGAATCGAGCTCCTTGCGCCAGCCGGAAGCTATGAAAAAATGATCTATGCATTGGAATACGGAGCAGATGCCGTTTATGCGGGACTGCCTGATTTCAGTTTGAGAGCGAGAATCAATAAATTCGATGAAAATAAGATCATTGAAGCTATTGATTATGTTCATAGAAAAAAGAGGAAAATATATATTACAGTGAATGTATTTGCTCATAATTCCCATATAAAAAAAATCGAGGCATTCTTGAAGTTATTAAAAACTCACAGACCTGATGCCATTATTGCAAGTGATCCGGGTGTGATCGAAATGATAGGCAAGCAACTTCCCGGCATGGACGTGCATCTTTCAACACAAGCGAACACTACGAACTGGCGGAGCGTGAAATTCTGGAAAGCGCAAGGAGTGAAAAGGATCATTCTTGCACGTGAATTGAATCTGGGCGAAATAGCCGAGATCCACAGGAATGTACCGGGCATCGAGTTGGAATATTTCGTACATGGAGCGATGTGCATGGCCTATTCCGGACGCTGCCTCCTCAGCTCATGGATGACCGGAAGAAGTTCGAATCTCGGAGATTGTTCACAGAATTGCCGGTGGAGATATGACTTGGTCGAAGAAAAAAGCCCGAATGAATATATTCCCGTTGAGCAAGATATGCACGGGTCATATTTATTGAATTCAAAAGATATATGTCTTATCGATCATCTCGATGAGCTTGGGAAGGCAGGAATATCTTCATTTAAGATCGAGGGCAGGGCGAAAAGCGCGTATTATCTTGCCCAAGTGGTTAAATCTTACAGGGAAGCTATGGATATAAAGGAAAAAGGCAAGAAGAAGATCGCGAAGATCAGGGCTATAAAGCATAATCTCAGTAAACTGCAGAACAGGAGCTATAGCACAGGGTTTCTTTTTGATGAGTGTGAAAAGAAAGGATTCGAAACCAGATATTCCCATACGAGCGAAGAGCATGTTTTTGTCGGTGAAGTGATGGAGATTAAAAATGAAAAGTTAAAAATGAAAAAAGAAAATCCGGAAGACAATAGAAATCAATTAAATAATAATCTTGTGAAAATAAAAGTTCACAATGCGTTATATAAAGGAGATAAGGTTGAGATCATCAGCCCCAAAGGCAAAAACATGACCTCCAGAATTAAAAAGATCATTGAAATCGATTCCATGCAAGAATCCGATTCGGCGCATGGGGGCCAGAACAAAATGGTTTATGTCAGCTTGGGGGTGAAACCTGAAAAATATAGCATAATAAGAAAATACAAACACAGCTAGATCTGTGCTTATTGACTTTGTTGAAGACATGGGCTATGCTATTTTCATTCGATAAATTCGAAGCTGGAAGTGAAAAATGGTAAAAGTAAAATTATTTGAAAGGATGGATTGTTCGGTTTGCGGAGGGGGAGGAATAAAGAATGGCAAGTGGTGCACTAATTGTAGCGGCAACGGGGAAATAACTGTAATCTTTTCATTACATAAATAATGCTCTTGCCGATCCTACTATCCATTGCGCTTATTCAAAAAGCTGCAATTCGGTAGTTTTTTTATTTTGTGAGAAGGTTATTGACAGAAAATGCAAATCTGCTATAATAGGTATGTAATGAATACTGAACCGAAGCGACTTTTCGTCGCAAGAACCTAAGCCGGAAGCGGATGGGTTTTTTTAAAATCATAATCAATTTAAGAAATAATATGGAACAGAAACAATTTATCATGGCGATCAACCAGATCTGCGATGAAAAAGGAATTCCGAAGGAAAAAGCAATGGAGATAGTTGAAGCTGCTCTTGCTGCCGCATATAAAAAAGATTACGGCAAAAAGGGGCAGGTTATCACGGTAAAATTTGATGAGAAAACCGGAGGTATGGAAGTTTATCAGATCAAAACCGTTGCGGAAGAAGTTCCCGAAGGCGAGATCGAAGATGAATCTGAATCCGTTGAGGCTGATGAAAAAAGCGATAAAAAGAGATTCAATCCGGACAAGAATATAACTGTCGAGGAAGCAAAGAAATATCTCGATGATCCGAAGATTGACGATGAAGTCAGGATCGAACTTCCGGTACATACTGAATTCGGTCGAATCGCAGCTCAGACTGCAAAGCAGGTCATGATACAAAGAATAAGAGAAGCTGAAAAGGAGGCCATATTCAATGAATTCAAAGACAAAGAGGGCGAAGTTGTGAATGGGATCGTACAGAGAATTGAAGGACGAAATGTTTTTGTCGACGTTGGCAAAGCGATCGGGGTGATCTATCCGATGGAACAGATATACGGAGAACATTACAGGATCGGTCAGAGACTGAAGGTATATATCGCGAAGATCGACAAAGAGACAAAAGATTCCAATCTCGTATTGTCGAGAACAAATGCAAATATCATAAAAAAAATGTTCGAGATCGAAGTGCCTGAGATCAGCAATAAAACCGTCGAGATCAAGTCGATCGCGAGGGAAGCTGGATCGAGAACAAAGATAGCGGTAACATCAAATGAAGAGGGAATTGACCCCGTAGGTTCATGCGTGGGTCAGCGTGGATCAAGGATTCAGACCATAATAAACGAACTTGGGGGCGAGAAAATTGATATTATTGAATGGAATGAGAATGTCAAAAAGTTCATTCAGCACGCACTTTCTCCGGCCAAGGTGTCTCGAATTGATATCGACGAAAAGACAAAATCCGCAATGGCTTTTGTTGCGGGAGATCAGTTATCGCTTGCGATCGGAAAACAGGGACAGAATGTCCGGCTTGCAGCAAAGCTGACCGGCTGGAAGATCGATGTTGTTGAGAAAAGAGAAAGCGACACCGAGAATGAGAGCAAGCAGGAAGCCGCTAAGGCCAACGATGACGTGGCGGTAAAAAGCGAAAAAACGGAAGCACCTGAAAAAGACGAAGAAAAGTCAGATGAGTCGAAGAAAAAGAAGAGAAAAAGCAAAAAAAATGCGGAATAAGTATTTGAAGGTCTGTTTTGGGTTTAATCAAATAATAACATAATCAAAAAAATGAGTACGACAATCGCAGAAGGAGCTTTAAGCGGGAATACCTTACTGTATTCTGCTCCGGTAGCCGCTATGATCGGTTTAGCGGTCGCAGTATATCTTGTTTATTATATTATGAAGCTTGATGCCGGGACTGACAGAATGAAGCAGATCGCATCGGCTATTCAGGAAGGTGCAATGGCATATCTGAAAAGACAATACAAGACCGTTGCTATAATCGCAGCTATATTGTCGGTCGTAATTGCCATTGCCATTAACGTCGAAACAGCGATCGCATTTGTGATCGGAGCGGTTATGTCCGCAGGCGCAGGATTTCTCGGTATGAGTATTTCAGTAAGAAGCAATGTGAGATGCGCAAACGCTGCAAAGGGAGGTATGAAAAAAGCTCTCGATGTAGCATTTAAGGGTGGCGCGGTTACAGGATTGTCGGTTGCAAGCCTTGCACTTCTCGGTGTCAGCGGTCTTTTTATATTTTTTGGAGCCAATGAAGGAGCTGTGGAAAAGATCGTAGGATTCGGTTTCGGCGCTTCGCTTATCAGCCTTTTCGCCAGGATAGGCGGAGGGATCTTCACTAAAGCGGCTGATGTCGGTACGGATCTTGTTGGAAAAGTTGAGGCGGGAATTCCGGAAGACGATCCAAGAAATCCCGGAGTCATTGCGGACAATGTCGGCGATAATGTCGGCGATTGCGCGGGTATGGCAGCTGACCTATTTGAGACCTATGCGGTCACTGCGCTTGGCGCAATGCTCATCGGAGTCACGGTTATCAGCACATATCCGAATGCGATCATATACCCCTTGGTCCTCGGTGCGGCTGCGATAATCGCTTCGATCGTCGGCATATTTTTTGTAAAACTCGGAAGATCCGGGAATATCATGGGCGCGATGTATAATGGTGCGATCATTGCAGGAGTTATATCTCTGCTGTTCTTTTATGAGATAACTGTAGTTTTGATGAAAGGTGATATGAATTTATTCATCAGCGCTCTTGTAGGTCTTGGCGTGACAGCGGCAATGATCATAATCACTGAGTATTATACTTCAACGGAATACGGTCCCGTCAGAGCGATCGCAAATGCTTCGGTTACCGGCCCCGGAACGAATGTTATCACGGGCCTTGCTGTCGGACTTCAGAGCACTGCATTGCCGGTGCTGGTGATATGCGCAGGAACATTGATCTCATATACTGTTATGGGAGGCGGAGTGCTTGGTCTATATGGCGTTTCCGTTGCAGCGGCAGCAATGTTGTCTGTTACGGGTATAATTATCGCTATAGATTCATATGGACCTATAACTGATAATGCCGGCGGAATTGCGGAAATGGCTGAATTATCCAAAGAGGTCAGGGACATAACCGATCCATTGGATGCTGTCGGAAATACGACAAAGGCGGTAACAAAAGGTTATGCGATCGGTTCAGCCGCGCTTGGCGCACTTGCGCTATATTCGGCATATAGCAGCGAGATAACGAAACTGAGCGGAGGAGTGCCATTGGAATTAAAACTTTCGGATCCCATGGTGCTTGTCGGGTTGCTTATCGGAGGCATGATACCATTCCTTTTCGCCAGCTTTCTGATGGGCGCAGTTGGAAGAGCCGCGACAACCATCGTTACGGAAATAAGAAGACAGTTTAAAGAAATTAAAGGCATAATGGATGGAACCGGAAAACCTGATTATGGACGATGTGTTGACATTGTTACAATAGCCGCTCAGAAAGAAATGATAATTCCGGGACTGCTTTCCGTACTTTCTCCGCTCGTGGTCGGTTTCATTCTCGGTCCGGTGGCATTGGGGGGCCTTCTTATTGGCGTGATCATTTCGGGTCTCTTGCTTGCTCTCATGATGACGACTGGAGGTGCTGCATGGGACAACGCAAAGAAATACATCGAATCAGGTCATCTTGGAGGCAAGAAATTGCCGGATGGAAGCAAAAACCCGACGCATGCAGCCGCTGTTGTGGGTGATACGGTCGGAGATCCGACAAAAGATACAGCAGGCCCCGCGATCAATCCGTTGATCAAAGTAATGAACATTGTTGCCATATTATTCGCTGCTGCCATACTGAAATACCATATCTTCGGATAGTTGAAATAATACTATCGCAGAATAGGCAATATTAACGACTGAATTAACTAAAATAATGCATGAGTAAAAAAACGAAATTCAGCAATACTGCATATTTGTTGTTATCATTGTCGTTTTTATCGGCCATAATCTATGACGTAAGAATAGTATCTATCGAACAAATAAGCGAATATTTCGGTTTTATTCCCTATATTCCATATTTATTTATTTTTACGATTATCGTTTCGCTATTCGCATCTCAAAAAATAATCGATCTTTATGAAAAAAGTGCAATGTCGTATTGGGAAGACCTTATCTTAATATTCCCAAGTATTATTATTACGCTGATTTCATATTCGTTATTATTTTCATTTCACATTATTTCTTTCGAAATAGCCTCAGACAAAATGGTATATCTGTTTATGTTTTGGTTTTTTGTTTATAAACTCGGAATAAGTGCTAAAATACATAGAAGAGAAGACCTCTCAGATAAATAATTAAATTACTAAATAATAAATATAATGAAAATATCGGTTAAAAAGCTTCCAAAGTCATTGGTCGAAATATCGGTCGAGGTCGGGAGCGAAGAGATGTCTAAGAATATGGATGCTTCAGCGAAGAAAATGGCGGCGGCGGGTACATTTGACGGTTTCAGACAGGGAAAAGCTCCGGTTGATGTCGTTTATCAGAGGATTGGCAAGCAGAAGATATTTGAGGATGCTGTTCAGACGACGATCGAAAGATCATATGGCAGCGCGGTAAAAGACAATAAGCTGATCCCGATCGGTTATCCGAAAGCTGAGATCAAAAAAGCGGCTATCGGGAATGAGCTGATCTTCGATCTTGTTGTAACTGTACTTCCGGAAGTTAGATTGGGAGATTATAGCAAGATAAAAGGAAAGGCAGAGGCGAAAAAAGTTACAAGCGAGGACGTTGAAACTGAGCTTAAGGCGCTGCAAAAAAAACGCGCAAAATATATCACAAAAGAAGAGCCGGCTTCAAAAGGCGACAGAATTGAGATCGATTTTGAGTCGAGGTTGAACGGCGTAAAGGTTGAGGGCGGAGAAAGCAAGAATCATCCATTGGTTCTTGGCAACGGGATGTTCGTTCCAGGTTTTGAAGATAATCTCGCGGGCATGAAGAAAGATGAATCGAAAGAATTCAATATTATATTTCCAAAGGATTATTATAAAAAAGAGCTTGCTGAAAAGAATGTGAATTTCAAAGTTACTATGAAGCTGGTTCAGAAGGTCGAGCTTCCGGAGCTTAATGATGAGTTTGCGAAGTCTATCGGTAAATTTGACACTCTCGAAATCCTCAAAAAGAACATTGAAGAGGGGATCAGCATGGAGGAGAAAATGAAAGCAAAAAATGAGATCAGAAAAAAACTTATCGATGAGATCGTTGAATCGTCTAAAACCGAGATCCCGGATGTTTTGATAGAGTCGGAAAAGGATAATATGATTCATGAATTGGAACATAATGTATCTCATATGGGAGTTGAGTTCGACATATACCTCAAAAGTGTGAATACGAGCATAGAAAAATTACGGTCCGAATGGTCCGAGCAGGCTGAGAAAAGAGTTAAGGCGAATCTTGTGATTGGAGAGATCGCCAAAAAAGAAGAAATAAAAGCTACTGAACAGGAGATAGAAGAAAAGGCGAACGAAACGCTGAGATGTTATCCGAACGAGGAAGAAGTGAGAAAAAAAATAGATATAAACAAGTTTAAAGACTATATTGCAGGAACTATCATAAATGAGAAAGTTTTTGAACTCCTGGAAGACATCGCACAAAGGAATGCCAAATAAAAAAAATAGGCAAGCACGTTTTTATTATGCTTCCCTATATGAAACGCCCGAAATATCATTGATATGGACCCATCCTTTGTGAGTCTGGTATTTGTTAGCGTCGAGCTTGAGATAGACTATGTTGTTTTCGATTTTTAATATGACGCCTTCCAGTTTATGGCCCCCGGACAAAAGCAGGGTTATATCAAACTTATTGCTTGCGAGAGCCTTGAGTTCTTTCAATGCAGTTTTGGTTGCTTTCATTCGATTATCCTCCGTATCGATAAAAAGAACGTAACACAACTTAATTAATTTGTCAATAGCATGTTTTGTAATAAACATTGAGTGAGCGTATGTAGTTTTATAAAAATACACTTTAAATAAAATAAAATAAATAATATGAATCTGATACCAACAGTCATTGAAAAGACGAATTATGGAGAAAGAGCTTATGACATATATTCCAGGCTTCTGAAGGAAAGGATCATTTTTCTGGGCGGCCCGATCGATGATAGTGTGGCAAATACGATCATCGCGCAACTCCTATTCCTGGAAAAACAGGATCCGAAATCCGATGTGATGTTTTACATAAATTCTCCAGGAGGTGTTGTGACCTCGGCGCTGGCGATCTATGACACCATGAACTATATCAAGTGCGATGTCTCGACGGTTTGCGTCGGCATGGCAGCTTCGGCAGCATCGCTGCTTCTTTCAAGTGGAGCGAAAGGAAAGAGACTTATCCTTCCAAATGCCGAGGTTTTGATCCATCAGGTGATGGGTGGCGCTGAAGGACAAGCAAGTGATATCGATATTTCGGCGCGACACATTCTGAAAATGAAAGAGAGGCTGAATAAGATCCTGGCGCACAACACGGATCAGCCGATCGAGAAGATCGAGAAAGATTCGGACAGGGATTTCTACATGACCGCGGAAGAAGCTAAGAAATACGGGATCGTGGATAAGATATTGAAATAGATTTAGAGGACGCATATGCGTCCCTAGTTTAAAATGTTAGTTAAAAATAATGAAATATAAATTCAATGATCTATTTGATGAAAGTGATGGAACTTTAATGCCCAAAAAAACTATTAAATTAAAATCCGTTACTCTCAGTCCATCAATAACCTTTAAAAAGGGAGTCTCATTTAGCGGAATAGATATATTTGATTTTAAAGATATGGATATTGAAGCGGAGGACGTAGGGGGAACATTAGTCATTAAAGGTTTTTATAAACATGGACAATAGAGAAGAACAATTTATACCACTGGAAAATATACCAGAAAAGCCAACAAAAAACGAAATTAAGGAAATGGATCAATTTGGAAAGCGATTGGACGAAATAGAAAAGAAAAGAGAACTTATTGATGAAAAAGTAACACGGATCGGAATATCGATAAACGATTCCGAAAAACGTATTGAAAAAACGACAACTTTTATGATGTTTGTTGCAGGCGCTATCTTGATATCTTTTTCACTTGCATTTGTCACCTTATCATTCGAATACTATAAACGAAATGAGGATAACCTAAATAAGTTGACATCAAGGATTGAGTCATTGGAGGAAAAGAAGTTTGAGAATGTAATTAATTCGTATGATATTCAAAGGTCAAATGAATTGAAGTTAATTACAGATGTTATTCAACAACATCAAACTGATAATGAGGTATTTAGAAATTGTTTAAAAAATAAAAGATATTGGCAATACGAAGAGTGTGCCGAGTAGGTGATACTAAATTATGATAATTGAATTATTTTGAAAATTATTAAATTTAGACATTCATTAAAAATTAGAAATTAAGAATTAGAAATTAAATATTGTTGAATATAAATTAGCTTTTATATAAGCCAAAAACGCGTCTTGACAGTATTTAGATTATGCTATATTATTACATTAATAATAGGTTAAAGAAATAAAACTGAATACGAAGGAAAAAAGTAGCTGGTCAAGAATGAAGTAGCACTTGACAAGTGTTTTATTTGTACTATTATGAATAGGTAACCGTGCGAGAGTTCGTTAACAATTCAGATATGTTATCACTACAAACTTTGTGTAGTTGTCCTGAACTATTTCTGCATCGTTCATAAGTCCATATGTAAATATGCAACTGTGAACATTTATGATGCAACATTAATATGAGAGTTTGATCCTGGCTCAGGATGAACGCTAGCGGCGTGGATAAGGCATGCAAGTCGAACGCCCCTTTATTGGGGAGTGGCAAACGGGTGAGTAATACATTGGGATCTACCTTGAAGTCTGGAATAACTTCGAGAAATCGGAGCTAATACCAGATGGTCTCGCAAGAGTAAAGATTTATCGCTTCAAGAAGAACCAATGCACTATCAGCTAGTTGGTGAGGTAATGGCTCACCAAGGCTATGACGGTTAGGAGGCCTGAGAGGGTGTTCTCCCACATTGGCACTGCGACACTGGCCAAACTCCTACGGGAGGCTGCAGTCGAGAATCTTCGTCAATGCACGCAAGTGCGAACGAGCGACGCCGCGTGAACGATGAAACCCTTCGGGGTGTAAAGTTCTTTTATTAGGGAAAAATTTTGATGTTACCTAGTGAATAAGAGGTTGCTAACTCTGTGCCAGCAGCAGCGGTAATACAGAGACCTCAAGCGTTATCCGGATTTATTGGGCGTAAAGAGTCTGTAGGCGGATTGAATAGTCAGATGCCAAATCTCAGGGCTTAACCCTGAAACTGCATCTGAAACGTTTAATCTAGAGGATGGTAGAGGCAAGTGGAACTTATGGTGTAGCAGTAAAATGCGTTGATATCATAAGGAATACCAAAGGCGAAGGCATCTTGCTGGGCCATTCCTGACGCTGAGAGACGAAAGCGTGGGTAGCGAAAGGGATTAGATACCCCTGTAGTCCACGCTGTAAACGATGGATATTAGACATTAGAAGTGTCGACCCTTCTAGTGTCGAAGCTAACGCATTAAATATCCCGCCTGGGAAGTACGGCCGCAAGGCTAAAACTCAAAGGAATAGACGGGGACCTGCACAAGCGGTGGAGCATGTGGTTTAATTCGACGGTAAACGAGGAACCTTACCAAGGCTTGAAATCTCCGGAATCCCGATGAAAGTTGGGAGTGCCGCAAGGAACCGGATGACAGGTGCTGCATGGTTGTCGTCAGCTCGTGCCGTGAGGTGTTCGGTTAAGTCCAGCAACGAGCGCAACCCCTGTCAGATGTTATATTTTCATCTGATACTGCCCGGGTTAACTGGGAGGAAGGCGGGGATGACGTCAAATCAGCATGGCCCTTGACGCCTTGGGCTACACACATGCTACAATGGAGAGTCACAAAGAGTCGCCAAACCGAAAGGTGGAGCTAATCTCATCAAAACTCTCCCCAGTTCAGATTGAGGGCTGCAATTCGTCCTCATGAAGCCGGAATCGCTAGTAATCGTGGATCAGATATGCCACGGTGAATACGTTCTCAGGTCTTGTACTCACCGCCCGTCACACCAAGAGAGTCTGTAATACCCGAAGTCCCCTTTATTGGGGCCCACGGTAGGATAGATAATAAGGGTGAAGTCGTAACAAGGCATCCGTAGCGGAAGCTGTGGATGGATCACCTCCTTTCTAGGGAGAAGTGCGATTAATTTCGCAACTTACCTTGGTCTTCTAACTCTACGAGTTATATAAGCTGTTGGGAATGTCTCAGCTTCGAACAAAAGATGTTCCATGGACAACTACATAAGGTTTGTAACTTATATCTGAATAGCAAAGTCGCATCTAATCTCTTGCATTGGATGCGATTTTTGTTACGCGGCACTTGTAATATTATTATTTCTTTGATAAGATATTATAAGTTTCGATAAATTAAAAAACTTCTAAAATCAACAAGTAATTTGTAAACTTTGGGCGATTAGCTCAGTTGGCTAGAGCACTTCACTGATAATGAAGAGGTCGGAAGTTCGAGTCTTCCATCGCCCACAACAAAAACTTATAACTGATGACTTATAACGCATAACAATAAAGAAATATTAAATTCGAGAATCCTTGCATTGTTTTATATTTATTGTATAATACAAATGTAGACGAAACTTTGAGGCGACTTGCGAGCCCGTTGCGATGTGTTATGAGTTATAAGTTGTGAGTTGTTTTGGGCCCGTAGCTCAGTTGGTAGAGCACTTGCTTTGCAAGCATGGGGTCGCAGGTTCGAATCCTGTCGGGTCCACTTTGAGTTCACGTGAGAGGTTGAGGCAATATAAAATGACAGATTGCTGCTATCAATATATTCCGATGATTTATTGAAGATGCGAGCAATATATATACTTTTGAAAATCAAACACAAATATAAATATTTTAAAATATAAAAAAAGAAAGGGGGTGGAGTAAATGGAATTTTTATTCGCCAGTGATTATTTTTTTATCATTTTCAACCAAATGGTAACATTCTATCAGAATATACTATCTGGTGGGATCGATAGAGCGTTAATCGTATTGGGCGTAGGAGCTTTTATTGTTTTCGAAATTGATAAAGTTGCCCTACGAACAAAGATAAAGGAACGCAGAGTTGTTGCGATGACCGCAAAATGGGTGTTCATGATCATTACGATATTAATCGCCCTGGAAGAAGCGCATATCGGTAATAACACCATTCAGACTTTTTCAAGCGGTTTTGCGCTTATGATTGCTCTTTCAGGCGGCTTGGCTTTCGGACTCGGTGGACAGTATCAGGCTAAAGAAATACTTGAGGAATTTAAACACAAGATCATACAGAAGTAGGATCATATATTGCAACTAGCTAGTGGCAAAAATAGACAGACTTTCAGTCTGTTTTTGTCATTTTATCAGGTAATTTAGAAATTACCGACAGGCTCTTGACAACATTATTCATACTTGCTAATATTACTCTTGTCGCTGTTTAAAAGGAAATATATTGACAACAGAAATTTGACTGAAGATTTCAGCCAAAATTGTGTTGTTAATGATTGTACGTTAACAATTGATTTAATTTGTGATTCAATGATTAGCAATTAATAATTGCTAGTTAACCGTTTATTAGATAAACACGTAAGAGCGTATGGTGGATGCCTAGACATGAAAAGACGATGAAGGACGTGGCATGGCTGCGAAAAGCTTCGGGGACCCGCCAAGCAGGGTGTGATCCGAAGATGTCCGAATGGGGAAACCCGTATTGATTAATCTCAATACATCTATAACTGAATTCATAGGTTATGGAAGGAAACCAAGTGAAGTGAAACATCTCAGTAGCTTGAGGAATATAAAGAAATAAGTGTATACTAATATTTTCTCTAAATTTATTTAGAGCTTAATATTAGTATATCTCGATTCCCTGAGTAGTGGCGAGCGAAAAGGGAAGAGCCCAAACCTAGCTATACCTCACTGCGTTCGGTAAATTTCTAATTTTGTAATTTCTAATTTCTAATGAATGACTTAATTTTAAATGATTAAAAATTAAGAATTTTGTTTGAAAATTAAAAATTGAAAATTAAAAATTCTACCCGAGCATAGCGAGGTGTAGCTGGGGGTTGCAAGATAATGACATTGAATTGAAATATTGGCGCTACAATTCATTTGTAGTTCTATATTTCAATTCGTAAGGATTTTTTGCTTGTTAGCTGAATAGGCTGGAAAGCCTAACCGAAGACGGTGATAGTCCCGTAAGCGAAAATCGGCAAAACCTTCGTTATTTTCTTAAGTACTCTAAGGCCAGAGAAACCTTACAGGAATCCGGCAGTCCTACTAACATGAACAAATGAATTCTCTTTATTGGGAATTCACTTGTTCATCTGCCAAGGCTAAATACTTTTCATGATCGATAGTGAACAAGTACCGCGAGGGAAAGGTGAAAAGAATCCCGAAAGGGAAGTGAAATAGAACTGAAACCATATGCTTACAATGAGTGGGAGCCCGTCTTCGGATGGGTGACCGCGTGCTTTTTGTAGAACGAGCCAACGAGTTTGCTTTATGTTGCGTTAAGCTAAGCCCGACAGGGTGGAGCTATAGTGAAAGCGAGGGTGAAATGCCCGAAATAAGTAGCATATGCAATACACGAAACCGGGTGAGCTTACCATGGGCAGGATGAAGCTGCGAGAATATCGCAGTGGAGGTCCGAATCCACCAGCCGTGCAATACTGGGGAATGACCTGTGGTAAGGGATGAAATTTCTATCGAACTCGGTGATAGCTTGTTCTTCCCGAAATAGCTATTGGGCTAGCACTGTAATTACCTGCTAGAGGTAGAGCTCTGAATGGAGTCAGAGGGGGTAACCTACTCTCTCCTATCAACCTTCGAATTCTAGTCAGTCAATTTTACAGCAGTCAGAACTCCGGCGCTAAGGTCGGGGCTCAAAAGGGGAACAGCCCAGATCGTCGTCTAAGGTCCCAAAATTCAAGTTAAGTGGTAAAGGAAGTGATTTTCCTTTGACAGGTAGGAGGTTGGCTCAGAGGTAGCCACCCTTTAAAGAGTGTGTAACAACTCACTTCTCGATTATGGAAGATTGCACCGAAAATTCAACGGGGCTAAAACTTGATACCGAAGACACGGGTGCCATCGCAAGATGGCGCGGTAGGGAAGCGTTCCATACGCATTGAAGCCATATCCGTGAGGGGTGGTGGAGTGTATGGAAGTGAGAGTGTTGGCATTAGTAATTAAAAATTACGTGAGATTCGTAATCACCGAAAGTCCAAGGTTTCCTGGGCAACGTATGTCATCCCAGGGTTAGTCGGTCCTAAGGCGAGGCTGAAAAGCGTAGTCGATGGCCAGCTGGTTAATATTCCAGCACTAACATTGGTGTACAGATATGGGGAGACGGAACGTGATAGCTTGAGCGCATTATTGGATTTGCGTTAATGGCTTGTAGGCTTGTTTTCCAGGTAAATCCGGAAAGCTTTAAGGCCGAGAGCCGTTTAGACTTCCTCCTTCGGGAGGGATAATTTGAGCAAGTCATGTTTCCTAGAAAAGCCTCTATTCTTAATCAATGTTATCCGTACCACAAACCAACGCAGGTGGACAGGTCGAATAGACCAAGGTGAACGGGAGAATCCTCGTTAAGGAATTCGGCAAAACAGTGGCCGTAACTTCGGGATAAGGCCTCCCCAAATAGGGCTTCGGCTCTATTCGGGGTGCAATTAATGACTTCGAGCGACTGTTTAACAAAAACACAGGTCTCCGCAAACTCGCAAGAGGATATATGGGGGCTGACGCCTGTCCAGTGCCAGAACGTTAAGATTCGGTGTGAAAGCTCTGAATTTAAGCGCTGGTGAACGACAGCAATAACTATAATTGTTCTAAGGTAGCGAAATTCCTTGTCATCTAATTAGTGACGCGCATGAAAGGCGTAACGACTTGAGGACTGTCTCAACGAGGAACCCGGTGAAATTGCAATAACGGTGAAGATGCCGTTTGCCTACGGCTAGACGAAAAGACCCCATGAAGCTTTACTATACTTTGATATTGGTCTACGGCTTTGGATGTTCAGTATAAGTGGGAGGCTATGATGCTTCGACGCCAGTCGAAGCGGAGCCACAACATGAGATACCACTCTTTCAAGGCTGTAGCTCTAACCTATGACCGTAATCCGGTCAGGGGACAGTGTCTGACGGGTAGTTTAACTGGGGCGGTTGCCTCCTAAAGTGCAACGGAGGCGTTTATAAGGTCAGCTAGGTCCGGATGGAAATCGGACTGATAGTGCAAAGACACAAGCTGGCTTAACTGCGAGACTGATGGGTCAAGCAGGTGCGAAAGCAGAACTTAGTGATCCGACTTTCGATTGTAGTATCGAAGAAGCTCAACAGATAAAAGCTACTCTGGGGATAACAGGCTAGTCGCGCCCAAGCGTCCATAGCGACGGCGCGGTTCGGCACCTCGATGTCGGCTCATCGCATCCTGGGGGTGGAGAAGCTCCCAAGGGTTTGGCTGTTCGCCAATTAAAGCGGTACGTGAGCTGGGTTCAAACCGTCGTGAGACAGGTTGGACTCCTATCTGTCGTAGGCGTGGATACTTGAAGAGCGTCTTTTCTAGTACGAGAGGACCGAAAAGAGCAGACCTCTGGTGTACCAGTTGTTCCGCCAGGAGCATCGCTGGGTAGCTAAGTCTGTAATGGATAAACGCTGAAAGCATATAAGCGTGAAGCCATCTCTGAGATTAGGTATCAATAAGACTCCTGATAGATGATCAGGTTGATAGGGTACAGGTGTAAGCGCAGTAATGCGTTAAGCCAAGTACTACTAATAAGTCAAATGTTTATTTAATAGAGGTTGTATTTTAAAGATGTTTTACATCTTTAGATTACAGCTTTGGTTAACTAGTGATTATTGATTGTTGTTTATCACAAATATACATACTTGATATTTTGAAATATCGAGTACAAGAATTCTCTGGTGATTTTAGCGGCGAGGTAACACCTGATCCCATTTCGAACTCAGAAGTAAAGCTCGCTTGCGCCCATGGTACTTATTCCTTACGGAATCGGGAGAGTAGGTCATTGCCGGAGATTTTTTGTTGGAAAAAATATTTTGACCATATGAGGTAAAAAGGTTATAATCTATTATATTACTAATAATAAATATGACTGGAATACAGAGAGCGATCAAAAAATTATCTATCATATTGTTGATCTTGTCCTTGTTTTTTATTATTTCATGGCCTGAATTACGGCCGAAAGAAGATTCGTGCTATAACGGCAAGCTGGACTTTGGCGAAGATGAGATAGACTGCGGCGGTATTTGTTCAACGGCATGCCCGCCTCCTGAAAAACCGCCAATGGTAGAAGATGTAAAGATCGAATGGTCCCGCGCTCTCAAGGATGGAAATGATAATTATGACCTTATTGCAAAGATATATAACACCAATAAACACTGGGGAGCTACAAACGTCAACTATAAATTTATTATATATGGAGGTAATAACGATGTTTTAGCAATCAAAACCGGAAGTACATACATTGTACCTCTCGGATTTTCCGAGGGTGAAGGAGTGAAATATGTAATAGAAAATAATTATGTATCTGACAAAGAAATAACAAAGGTTGACTTTGAGCTAGATAATTTCAGATGGGCCGAAGTGAAGGATATATTGGAACTTCCGGAACTGGGCGTTGATACGATAATAGTAAAGGACAGAAGATATGGAAAAGTGGAATCCGGTAATGAATACTATTATATTTATGGTGTAACAGAAAACACTTCCAAATACAGTTTCAGATTTGTTGATATATATGCTGTGGTGTATGATGCGCAAAACAACCCCATTGCTGCCGGTAAAACGGATCAGAACACCGTTGCGGCCGGAACAGGATGGGAATTCAGAATATTCTGGAATGATAAATTCGAAGGGGAAGTTGCAAAAGTGGACTACGTCGCTGAGACAAATATATATGAACAATCGAACTTTATGCGGGCTTATGGCACGGGAAAGAAGTACAATACCACAAAATAGGGCGTCAAAATCATGAAGATAGCATTTTTAAATAAAATCGACGTAGCGCTGTTCGTTTCTCAAACTATTCTGATTGTTATTGGAATTATTACGATTTTTAGTACATCGTACAGCAGCAGTGGCAGCGATTTTGTGAATTTTAATAAACAGGCGATATTCGCCATTGTCGGGATAGTGGTGTTTTTTGTTATCAGTCTTGTAGATTATCGAGCTATAAAAAATTATACGGGCATCATATATGTGATCGCCTGTATTATTTTGATCTTGGTGGCTATAATGGGAAAAAATATCAGAGGAACCGCGGGATGGTTCGATCTTGGCTTTGTCAGTCTTCAGCCAGCCGAGTTCGTAAAAATAGCCATGATAATCATCATCGCAAAATATTTTACAAAGATCGATATTTACATAAACAGCTTTAAGAAGGCAATAGTTTCCGGAATATACGTCCTGATACCGGTTTCGCTCATTATGATGCAACCTGACATGGGAAGCGCTCTTATAATTATCTTTATATGGATAGCTATGCTGATACTATCCGGCGTGAATAAAAAATATATATTATATATAACTATATTGGCGATCGTGTTATCGGGCATAGGGTGGCAATATGCGCTGAAAGATTATCAAAAGAGCAGAATTTTGTCATTTTTTGATTCGGAATATGACCCTATGGGAGCAGGATACAACGTCAGGCAGTCCGTGATCGCTATCGGTTCCGGAAATATATGGGGAAAAGGCCTGGGACATGGATCCCAAAGCCAATTGAATTTTTTGCCGGAGAAGCACACCGATTTCATTTTTGCGGTCATAGCAGAGGAGATGGGATTCGTCGGAATAATCCTGGTGATTGGACTATATGGCATAATATTTTACAGACTGCTCAGGATCGCGGAGGAAGCTGAGGATAATTTCGGGAAATATCTGGTTCTGGGAACGTCGTTACTTGTATTTTTTCATGTCGTGATCAATATAGGCATGAATATGGGCATCATGCCCGTTACCGGAATACCGCTTCCCCTTGTGAGCTATGGCGGAAGTTCATTGGTCAGTCTTATGGTTATGTTTGGGATAGTGAATAGTGTGTATATCAAGGGAAGGGGTTATAAATTCACTAAAGAAGAAGATTAGCAACGTCCGGAAAAGAATAAATGTGGCTTTGGCTCCACATAATATATTTACATTGAATATCATATGTGTTAATATGTTTAAGTTATCATAAATAAAACTATGGCTGAAAATAAGACTGAGTTTTTCAATAAAATAGTATCGCTTTGCAAAAGACGGGGATTTATTTATCCCTCAAGTGAGATATATGGGGGATTCGCGGCGATCTATGATTATGGACATTACGGAACGCTTCTGAAGAACAATATACGCGATTCGTGGTGGAAGAGCATGGTTCAGATGCGCGATGATGTCGTGGGACTGGATAGCGCTATCTTTATGCATCCAAAAACATGGGTCGCATCGGGACATGTCGGGGGATTTAACGATCCCCAGATTGACTGCAAGAAATGCAAAAGCAGATTTCGGGCAGACCATTTTCTTAAGAATTTCGGCATAAATGCAGACAAAATGCCCTTGGTTGAGATCAATAAGCATTTGGATGATTTAAGGAAAGAGAAAAAGCTTAAATGCCAGAATTGCGGATCGACCGAAATTACGCAAGCAAAAATATTTTCTTTGATGGTAAAATCAAATATAGGATCGCCGACTGATGAGCTGAAAGAAGAGAATGTGGTATATCTCCGGCCGGAAACCTGCGGGGGGATATATCTTGAATTCAAGAATACCATTGATTCGTTGCACAAAAAACTTCCTTTCGGGATCGCGCAAGTCGGCAAGGCTTTCAGGAATGAGATCGTTGCGAGACAGTTCATATTCAGAACGAGAGAATTCGAACAGATGGAAATGCAGTACTTTTTGCACCCCTTGATGATGAAAGATAAATATGAATCATGGAAAAAGGCGAGATGGCAATGGTATCTGGATAATGGCATCTCAGAAAAAGAGATCAAGTGGTATAAGCACGAGAAACTTGCCCATTACGCATCAGAAGCATATGACATTACGTATAATTTCAAATCTCTAGGTGACTTCGATGAGGTTGAGGGGATACATGCGAGAGGCGACTGGGATCTTTCCCAGCATTCGAAATGTTCAGGCGTAGATCTTTCATATACAGATGAAAAAACGAAGGAAAAGTTCATACCTCACATCATGGAAACGTCAGTTGGACTGAATAGATTACTGTTTATGTTCCTGGATAATGCGTATTGTGAGGAAAAAGTGGGAGATGAAACGAGAGTTGTACTGAAACTGCCAATGCATCTTGCCCCAGTCAAAGTTGCAGTATTCCCGCTTCTGAAGAACAAGCCGGATCTGGTGCAAAAAGCACGTGAAGTTTATGACGCGCTCAAGCCATATTTCATGTGTGAATTCGACGATAACGGAAATATAGGGAAGAGATACAGGAGACAGGATGAGATAGGGACGCCACATTGCGTTACTGTTGACTTCGATACGATCAGTGACGAAACCGTAACTGTCAGAGACAGGGACACTATGAAACAGGAACGCATTAAGATCGCGGAATTACCTGACTTTTTGAAAGTAAAATTGGCCTAAACTTATGCGAGAAGCAAAATTGATCATTGCAGACAGTGAACATGATTCTAATATGTATTACGCAACCGGATGCTTAGTGCCAGATGATTTTATTTATCTGGAAATAAACAGCAAAAAGATCGTTTATATCGACGATATGGAATTTGGAAGAGTCAGAAACGAAGCCTTGGTAGATAAAGTTATAAATTATTCAAAATACAGTCCCGGAATTGACAGAGATACATTTGGACGCATATTGATCAGGATCCTATCGGATAATGGTATTGAAAAAGTTTATGTTCCCGGCAATTTCAAGATGAAGTATGCAAAGGTTTTGCTGGATAACGGCATAAGGACAGAGGTGGTTGAGCCGTTTTTCAAAGAAAGAATATCAAAAAGCAAAGAAGAGGTTGAAAAAATATCAGAGGTTCAGAGAATAAATGAGAGTGCTTTCAAAAAAGCTATAACTGTAATTAAAAAATCAAAAATAAGAAAAGATAGGAAGTTGATCTATAACGGAAATGTTTTAACTTCGGAATTCATCAGGATCATATTACAGAAAGAATTTGTCGCAAATAATTGCTTTTGCGATTACAGTATTATAGTTTCTTGCGCAGACGATACCGTCGATCCCCATGAAGCGGGAAAAGGGGCCCTGATCGCAGGGGAATCAATTATCATGGACGTGGTGCCTAAGTCGAGTTCAAACAGATATTACAGCGATATGACAAGGACGATAGTCAAGGGGAAAGCTTCTCCGGAGATTAAAAGGATCTATAATGCGGTTGCTGAGGCGCAAATGATCGCACTGAGTGAAATTAAATCAGGGATACGCGCCGACCATATTCATAAAAGAATCCAAAAATTTTTTGACAGTGCCGGATTTAAAACGGGAATGAAAAAAGGAAAAATGCAGGGGTTTTTTCATAGCACGGGACACGGGGTGGGCCTGGATGTCCATGAACTTCCAAGGATCAATTTGAATTATCAAAAAGAGCTCGAAACAGGAAATGTGGTTACGGTCGAACCAGGTTTATATTATCCGGGAATTGGCGGAGTGAGAATTGAGGACATGGTAGTCGTCACAGAGCATGGATGTAAAAATCTTACTCATTTTCCTAAATATTTGGAAATATAGGCATAAGATCTATAATAATACATAACAGAATATTAATATGAATAAATCAAAAAAGGAACAAATGGATATCGCGAAAATATATGACATTGCGATCAAGAAAGGTATTGAGAACGACTTCAGATCTAAGGCTGACATCAATGAGCTTTTCAGAAGAGAGAAAGAAAGATACAGGAAGTTGGAAGGTGAAGACAAAAATAGCTATGACAAGGACAGGCTTATTAATCCATTTTCCGATACCAGGGTCCTAAATATTTCCGAGAATAAAAATATTAAGAAAATACTTAGCGGCATCGATATCGGCAGCGGAGAGATCCTGTATGCGCAAATGCATAATGACATAGATCTCGTGATCTCCCATCATCCGCTTGGGAAGGCGCTTTCTAATCTCAGCGATGTCATGCATCTTCAGGCGGATGTATTGAATATGTATGGCGTTCCGATCAATATTGCAGAAAGCTTGCTGAAGGAGCGCATTTCTGAAGTTTCAAGAGGTGTAAATCCGATAAATCATAATAAGGAAGTGGACCTTGCAAGATTGTTTAAAATCAATCTGATGTGTGTACACACGCCTGCAGATAATTTTGCGGCAAAGTTTCTTGACGAATCGATTAAGAAAGCAAAAATAGCATATGTCGGCGACCTTCTGAAATTATTAAGAACGATTCCTGAATATAAAGAATCCATAAAGATCGGAGCAGGCCCTAAGCTTTTCGCTGGATTTGAAGATAGCCGGGTCGGAAAGATAGCCCTGACTGAAATAACCGGAGGAACAGAAGGATCGGCCGGAATGTATGAAAAAATGGCTCAGGCGGGGATCGGCACGATCGTAGCTATGCATCTTTCGGAAGAAAGAAAAAAAGAGGCGGAAAAGGCTCATATAAATGTTGTTGTTGCGGGACATATATCGTCCGATTCTCTCGGAATGAATCTTTTCCTGGATGAGCTTGAAAAGAAAGGCATTGAAATAGTACCGTGTTCCGGGCTTACAAGGATCAAAAGATTTAAATAGGCTATGCGATGTTGAAATGTTATACAAAAAGCGGGCGTTTGCTCGTTTTTTTGACTGGTTGGTCCTGATATTGTATCATATATAGTAATACGGTTCTTTGAAAATGGAGGTTAAATTATGTACCAAATAGAAATAAAAACTGAAAAAATAAGAAACATCCAGCCTGGATACGTCGCCATAGACTGCGATCCCGATGAAGTGCAGAAAATGATCTCGGCGCACTTTATGACTCCCATGATGTTCGTATATAACGGGGTTGCGGGCATATATGAAAGCAAATATGGCATTGAAAGCACAAAAAGAATAATTCTTGCGATAAGAAAAGCCAAGATCCTGGATGAAAACATAAGCGCAATAGCCCTGGGCGGAGAAGGAGTCAGTGCGGCTATCAAGGTCCTCGGACCTGCGGAAGCAAAAAAGATATTCAGCCATTTATCGACAGCGGGTGGCGCGGGACTGGAATTCTGGGTCAATGACCGAAGTTTTACCGCACTGGATTCATTTCCATCAAGAGATGCGGCATATAAGGCAGCAAATTATAGTGAATTGCTTACTGTATATGACATAAACCAGGGACTGAAAGACAAAACAGTCACTATCATTGCAGATCTGAATCTTGAGGAACCGAATCCCGACGACATAAAGATACAAGCGCTAATTGATGATATACGATTTGCGAAGGAAAATGGTGCGAAGAAGATCATCATTATGTCGCATAGAGGCAGGCCCGAAGACCGCGAAGAAAGATATAGCATGAAAGAGTATGCGAACATTTATACGCATCTTTTGAGAAGCATAGGTCTGTTAAGACCGGATGAAGAAGTGGTTTTTATCGATGACTACGTCGGAGAAAAGTATGCAAAAATTATCACTGACCTTCGCGACGGTACTATATGTATTACAGAAAATGCAAGATTTCATAAGGAAGAAAAATCCAAAGACAGAGATATTGTCTCAAGATATATCGCTGATATAAAAAATACGACCGGGACCGAAGTCCTGATATTTTCAGCGGCCGGTTCTGCGCACAGAAAGGATGCTACGAAGAAATATCTCCCGGAGATAATAGAAAAGAAAGCCATCGGGATACTGATGCAAAAAGAAATTGCTGAAATGTCAAAGCTCCGAAATAAAAAAGACGGACCGATACTGGCCATTATCCAAGGCGCCAAGAGCGACAAGCTTCAGATCGTGAAGGAGATATTTGAAAAGGATTTGGTCGATAAGATAATGGTCCTAGGAAAGCTCGCGCTTAATTTCTACAATGGAAATGAAGTGGCCGCTCAGATCAAAAATATCGCGGGAAACAAGCTCATCCTTCCGAAAAGGATGACAATTGCACAAATACCGGAACGGCTGGATGAAAAGCAGTTCATAAACTACCTCAAAACACAAAAATAATCAAACAAAAGCAGAATCAAGTTCTGCTTTTTTTAACTTTGCATTATTTTCGATCAGACTACAATATTGATCAACCTACCCTTGATGAATAAAAACTTTTTTATCTCTTTCCCTTCTACCCATTTTCTGACTTTGTCGCTGGCAAGCGCAAGTTTTTTTGCTTCATCTTCAGAAATCCCTGCAGGCGCGGAAAGCTTTTCCCTGACTTTGCCGTTTATCTGGACCACGAGTTCAATTTCTGTTTCTCTTGCAGTAGATTCATCGTATTTCGGCCATTTTTCAAGATGAATACTGTCTGTACCGCCTAGGTTCAACCACATTTCTTCCGTGATATGCGGAACAAACGGTGCGAGCATTGTTATGATAGTTGAAAATTCATTCCGGGGTATAGAGCTCAGCCTATCGTATTCATTCGAAAGGATCATGATCTGGGAAATTGCGGTATTGAACTTCATATTATCAACGTCTTCAGTAACCTTTTTTATCGCCCTATGAAGCACCGGCAACATATCAGCTTTTGATTTGTTATGCTCTGAATCCAAAAATGCAATTAATTTTGAAACGGCTTTTTTCCTATGATCGTATTTATACTTTTCAACATTCGGCATTTCACCGAATGTTTTCGACTCTGCTTCGGGGATGAATATCGGATCATATCCGAAACCGCCATTTCCCTTTGCCATTTGCGAAACAAAACCCTTGCAAACACCGTCAAATTGCCTGAATGTGTCGTTCTTCGGATCATACATCGTAATGACAGATTTGAAATATGCTGATCGGTCATTCTTGTCGGACAATTCGCCAATTATCTGTCCTTGCGCTTGTTTATAATCACCCTTGGCAAATCTCGCCGAAAATACGCCGGGCTTTCCATCCATCGCGGCAACACTGAAGCCACTGTCATCAGCAACCGTTATATAGCCGGTTTTTTTCGCATAGTATTTTGCCTTTATCAGTGAATTATCTTCATATGTCTTGCCGTTCTCTACGGGCTCTTTGTATTTCTTTTTCAGATCGGCAATGCATATGATATTAAAATCCTTAAAATGATCTTTTAATTCTGATAACTTGCCCTGATTGTTGGTTGCGACCAATATCGTATTTTTGACAGGTTTTGAAAACGCTATGTCTGCGTTTTGCACCTTGAATTGGAGATTCCAGATCCTTTCCAAAAACCTGTGCATTCCTATGAGACTTGTAGTTGACCAGGGAATGGATTCGCCATACGGCCCCATGAACATCTCATATAACCTAATCGTATCGGCGCCATATTTTTCAATAACATCATCCGGATTAACGACATTTCCGCGCGATTTGCTCATTTTTTGACCATCTTCCGCCAGGATCATCCCGTGCGATCTTCTTGTCTTATACGGCTCGCTCGTATTCACATATCCGAGATCGAACAAAAACTTGTGCCAGAATCTGGAATACAGAAGATGAAGAGTTGTATGTTCCATTCCGCCGTTATACAGATCAACGGGCATCCAGTAATCTATTTTTTTTCTTGAGGCAAACTGCTTATCATTCCGCGGATCAAGATATCGAAGGAAATACCAGCTTGACCCTGCCCAGTTTGGCATAGTGTCGGTTTCTCTTCTGGCATCGTTCTTGCAAACGGGACACTTTATACTCACCCACTTTGTGATATTGGCAAGAGGGGATTCGCCTGTATCCGTTGGCTCATAATTCTTCACATTAGGCAATTCGAGCGGAAGGTCGGACTCATTCAGTGGAATATTCTTCGTAATATTAAGAACTTGGAATTCCCATCCAACGAGACCGTTGTTCTTTATTCTGCCAATATAATCATTCGTAAAACCATATGACTTTTCAAGGTCATTGATGCTTTTTATTTTTGCACCCGGAAGAATCCTGGAAATGAGGTCTTTGTTCGAATATAATTCACCAAGACCGCCAAAATTATATACCTTTTTTATCCTGACAACTTCAAAATCACCGGTATTCTTATTATTAAATTTGAGAATGTCGCCAGCCTTTATGTCTCCGAAATATCTTTCTTTTTCATCAGGATTCAATGCTCTGGTTTCGATCGTCTTTTTTTTGCCGATGATCTGATTCCAAACATTGTTATCTCTGAAATTGAGTTCCATTTTGACATTTATTCCCGCAAGTCCGCAATGTTTGCATTTTATGATCGGGATCGGCTCTCCCCAATAATGCTGGCGGGAGAACACCCAATCGCGAAGCTTGTAATTTACTTTTTTTTGCCCGATGCTTTTTTCTTCCAGCGATTTAATCATCTCGTTACGTGCTTGTTCCGATCTTAGGTTACTATATTTTTCCGAATTTACTAACTGGCCATCATCACAATACGATTTTTCACCCTTCAGAAAGGCATCTCTTTCCTTTTGTATAGCTATTTCGGGAGATTCTGATCCCGACACAACAATCGTTAAAGCCGCAGGTACAACGACTACTTTTATCGGCAACGCATATTTCTTTGCAAACACAAAATCTCTTTCATCGTGAGCTGGAACTGCCATTACGGCGCCGGTTCCATATGCCCCCAGGACATAATCGGCCACCCAGACCGGGATTTCTTCATTATTGAATGGATTTATTACTTTAAGACCTTTAATCTCTACGCCTGTTTTTTCTTTCGCCAAATCAGTCCTATCCAGATCAGGTTTATTTTTCGCCTCGTTAATATATTTCAAAACCTCATCGTAATTGTTTATTTGCGTTTTTAAAGTTTCTATAAGCGGATGCTCGGGAGCAAGAACAACGTAAGTACAACCAAAAATGGTATCGATACGGGTCGTAAACACTTCGACATTGTTTGCAACACGCCCCTCGCCCCTCTCAAGAGGGGAATATTGAATTCTAGCATTATCTTTTAACTTTTCACTTTTCACTTTAAACTTTACAGTTGCGCCTTCCGATTTTCCTATCCAATTGATCTGCTGCGTTTTGATCTTGTCCAAATAATCCACGCTGTTCAGGTCGTCTATAAGACGCTGGGCATATTTTGTTATGCGGAGCATCCATTGCCTTTTCGTTCTTTTTTCAGCGACTGCGCCGCATCTTTCACAGCTTCCATCCATAACCTCTTCATTAGCCAAGCCAATCTTGCAGCTTGGGCACCAATTTATCGCCATTTCAGCTTCATAGGCCAGTCTTCTTGAATCTATGTACTCTTTTTTCCCGAGAGCATCCAGGCCGGCGGGAACATCAAGCTCCTCGATCGGACGAGCCTTGTCTGATCTTTCATCATAAAAACTGTTGAAAAGCTTCAAAAAGATCCATTGTGTCCATTTATAATATTTCGGATCTGTCGTATTGATCTCTCTCGACCAGTCAAAGCTTGGCCCATAGCTCTTTATTTGCTTGGTAAAAGTTTTTATGTTCTTTTTCGTTACTATGGTCGGGTGAGTCTTTGTCTTAATGGCAAAATTCTCGGTCGGCAAACCAAAAGCGTCCCATCCGATCGGATAGATCACATTGTATCCGCTCATTCTTTTTTTTCGCGCGACGATATCGATCGCAATATGGCTCCGCAGATGTCCGACATGGAGCCCTGCGCCCGACGGATAGGGGAATTCTATCAGACAATAATACTTCGGATCATTTGAGAAATCTTTGGCCTTGTACAGTTCGCTCTTGTCCCATTTGGTCTGCCACTTTTTTTCTATCTTCCTGAAGTTATATTTTGACATTATTATATATTAAATTGTAATTATCAGTTTATTGTTATAACGGTGATTTCAGGAGGAACGAGGAATCTCAGCGGGACAGTGCTCATTCCGATCCCGCGATTCACATACATCCTGTCATTATCTATTTTGTATAGACCGCTTATGAACCCTTTTCCGGCTTCGCGCCTTGCCGGTATAAATTGTTCGGAAAGAAAAGGTATGTATATCTGGCCGCCATGAGTGTGACCGACCAAGATAAGGTCAATGCCTTTATTCTTTGCATATTTGATCACGTTTGGAGAATGTGCCAGAAGTATTTTACATGATTTTACGCTATTATCAATGCCATTAAAGGCTTTTTCCATGTCGTCAGCATTTTCCCCGCTGGTATATGGATCCTTCACGCCCAAAATATAAAAATTATTCCCGTTAAGCGCAAATCCGTCGTTTGAATTCGTAATGACTTTAGCCCCCGCTTTTTCAAGTTTTGTTGTAAAATCCCTCATATCAAAATCCAAAGACCAATAATCCCAATTGCCAAAAACGATATATGTCGGATACTCATTCGATATCATCCTGACCAGATCAATGGCCTTTTCAATGCCGCTCTTATCCGTTATCAGGTCGCCAGTAATAAACACAGAATCGGGCTTCTGGGACTTTATACTGCTATAGATATCGCTTATTTTCCCATCAACAGTGTCCTTATTGAAATGCAAGTCGGATATTTGAACAAATCTTACGCTGGCCCCAAGGGTGTTTGAACAATCCAGGTCAAGATCCAAAGATTCAGCTACGATCATGTTGGGTTCTATGAAATATGAGTAACCGAACACCATCATAAAAGCCGATATAACAACAGCAACGATCCATTTTTTCTTTATCTTCAATTTCATCAGTGCTCTATAAATGAAATAAATTCACTGCATTCTTTGATGTTTCACGCTCAATGTTTTTTATATCCTCATTCCTCAGGTTCGATATTTTTTCCAGTGTAAATTTCACGTGAAGAGGCTCGTTCCTTTCTCCGCGATAGGGAACGGGGGACAGATAGGGACAATCAGTTTCAATCAGCATTCTGTCAAGCGGCATTTTTCGTATCACATCATGCATCTCCGATATGTCGCTTGTCGGGGCATTCTCTTTGTAATATGTAATAATCCCGGTAAAACCCAGACAAAAACCCATATCCAGGAATTTCTCCGCTATTTCCCATCCCGCAGAGAAACAATGGACGACCCCATGCCACTTTTCCGTACTAAAGCCATCCAAAACATCGATCATTTCGTTGTAGGCGTCTCTGCAGTGCAATATCACGGGTTTATTGTGCCTGAATGCCATATCCAGCTGAGACTCAAAGGCCTCGATCTGCATATCCTGAGGGGACAGGTTTCTGAAGAAATCCAGTCCGATCTCGCCGATAGCCACAGCTTTATAATGAAGGCACAACTGCTCAAGTTTCGCGAGATTTTTTGAATCTAACGAATCTGCATCATGCGGATGAATTCCGACGGAGCAATATATATTTTCATGCTTCATGGCCAGATCCGAGCTTCGTTCGCTTGATCTCATGTCGCAGCCGACATTGATCAGCTTTTCTCCGCCATTATCAAAATACCGCCTGATGACATCATCGCGATCGGGATCAAATTCTTTAAAATCAACATGCGCATGCGTATCGATCATTATGGTAAAATATTTTATTATTCCAATTGCTTCTCGATATTTCTGATCAGTCTGTTTAGTTCCGTCATTAACTCGTTCAATAGCGAGTTTATAACACTGAAATCCAGCGACTTACCGAATGGCATTTTCTTGATCTCTCTGATCTTCACATCAAGCTCGAGACTTGTCTGCTGAGCTCTGATCAGCGATTCATGGAAAGATTTCGCATTACCTGTTTTTTTCCCCGAAGCAATGCTCTTTGAAATTGTGACGGAGAATCTCCTTATCTCGGAAATAGAGCTATAGTTCGCCAGATTCGGAAAATATCCCGTCAATTTTTGGATCGCGAAAACGAGCTCCAGCGATTTTTGCCATGCTGCGAGCCGTTTATAGTCTTGATTATCATTTGTTTCCATATATTTGATAATATATTATATATAAATGATCTGCGTACTTCACTTATCTAGCCGAGGAAATAGATTGTCGCCTTTTTTTATTTTCGTGCCCGGCTTAAGCCTTCCCCAAAGGCTTGCATCTTTGATATTTTTGGACAACTCTGCCGTTCTTTCTTTTTCATCTGCGAAAAGCTGGGAGAATATCTTATCTGAGGTTTCGGGCATAAAAGGCCGTATCATCCAGGCGATATGGCGCATACATTCGAGAAGGTTGAATATCGTCATGCTTCTGTCCGCACCTTCCATTTTCCAAGGCTTCTTTTTTTCGAGATACTCATCGCACATGCTCATAAATGCCCTCATTCCAAGAAGGGATTCATTCATTTTAAACAAGTCAATCGAACTAAAATATTTCAGCCATGCATCTGCTGCAGCTCGTTCAAGATCGGTATCCGGCGGAATCGAAGTTTCGGATAGTGTGTCCATTTTTGATGCGAGCGTTAATATTCTTGCGGTCAGATTGCCTATGCCGTTTGCAAGGTCTGCCTGATATAGTTCTTCGAATTTAGCATATGAAAAATCTCCATCATCCGAAGAAGATATCTCTTTGAGGAGATAGTACCTCAGCGCGTCAACGCTTCCGTATTTTTCAACAACTTCAAAAGGATCAATGACATTGCCGAGAGACTTGCTCATCTTTTGCCCGCCGGAGGTTATGAAACCGTGAACATATATATTTTTGGGAAGCGCCAAATCTGCGCTAAGGAGCATTCCCGGCCATATTGCGCTATGAAAACGTAAAATATCTTTTCCAATCAGATGAACGTCTGCAGGCCAATATTTCTTGTATTTGTCGGAATCTTCAGCGTATCCGAGAGCTGATATGTAGTTTGTGAGAGCATCGCACCATACATACATAGTTTGGTCATCATCGCCCGGAATGGGAATACCCCAATCCAAGACTCTTTTTGAGCGCGAAAAGCTTATATCCCTCAAACCTTCCCTCAGAACGCTTAATATCTCATTTTTCCGAGACTCTGGTATGATGTTGATCTCGCCAGACTCTATCCTTTCCCGGATCCTGTCCGTATATTTGGATAATCTGAAAAAATAGTTGTCTTCCTTTACTCTTTCCGGCTCCTTTTTATGATTCGGACATTTGCCGTCGATCAAGTCTTTTTCTGTTATGAATTCTTCACACCCGACGCAATACAGCCCTTCATAGCTGTTTTTGTAAATATCTCCAGCGTCAACAAATTTTTTCCAGATCTTCTGCGCAGACGGATAATGGCGAACTTTGTCCGATGTCCTGATAAAATCGTCAATTGAAACATTCAGCGTCCCAAGCAGCAACCTGAATTTATCCGAATTGCCGTCAACAAATCTCTGAACGTCGATATTCTTTTCTTCGGCCGTCTTTTTTATTTTGCTGCCGTTCTCATCGGTTCCTGACAGAAAATATACATCTTCACCAAGCAAACGATGAAATCTTGCAAGGGCATCGGCCTGAAGAACTTCCATCGCATAACCGATATGAGGAGAAGCGTTTGCATAAGCGATCGATGTGGTTATATAGAATTTTTTCTTTGACATATGTAAACTTATATGTTATTTAAGGATTATGAAAAATGCGGAGGTAAGAAGATGAGCGAAAATATTCTTTATGCGGAAGTCCGCGACCGCGGGCATCAGGACATCTTGATCCAAATTGGAAAAAAGATAATCGCGGCCAGGCTTGAATCATGCGACAACATGGGCATACTCGTAGTATTTAAAAAAGACAAACAGAAAGTTGTTAACAGCTACAAAAAGCGCGAAAAGAAGACATTCATTCCATGGCACCGAATAAAATGCATAGACATCCCCTGATCATAACAGGGGATTTTTATTTTTTCAAATATGTACCTGTTTGACATAATGCTATATGCATATTAGAATTTTTCAGGAAGAAAATAAATGGTACATCCTTTTAAAAACAGATCTATCGAAAGCGCGGAACAGCTGATCGTGGAAAGAGTGGCAAACGAGGAGATCCGGGATTTCAGCTTTTGTATCCTGAAACTGAGGCTGGGCGAGGTTTGTCCATATGAAACCCTTGAAGCTGTCCTGAACAATCTTATCGATAAGGGTAAGGTGATTAAGGGCAAAAGAACGTGTTATGGCGATCAAAGATACAATTTAGTGCAATATTCCGCACCGATCACAAAATCAACAAATCAAGGCAATTTAATTGGCCGGCTATGAGGCCAATTTTTTTACTGAGTCATCGCAAAATAATTAATTTGCATCAATTAACTTACAATCACAATAAATTCACCCTTGATCTCTCCCGGGGCGATCTTTTTTATCACCTCTTCGGGCTTGCCGCGATAGATCGTTTCATACATTTTTGTCAGTTCACGACAAATGACGATGTCCCGGTCAGGAACATTGACTAGAAGACTCTGAAGCGTTTTTTCTATTCTGTGGGGCGACTCATAGAAAATTACCGTTTTATCTTCACCTTTCAAATTTTCGAAAAAGGTTTTTCTGCCCTTCTTGTGCGGAACAAACCCTAAAAACTCAAACTTATCCGTCGCGAAGCCCGAAACGGAAAGCCCGGCCGCAAGCCCCGACGGACCCGGAATTGGGATTATATTAACATTAATATTTTCATCAAGCAAGTATCTTATCAGAAGATTTCCCGGATCGGAGATACCGGGAGTGCCGGCGTCGCTGACCAGCGCCAATTTCTTGTTCATCTTCAACAGATCGGCAATTTCCTGCATCTTTTCAAGCTTGCTGTGGTGATGATAGCTCATCATCGGCTGATTGATGCTATATTTTTCGAGAAGAATTTTCGTATGCCTCGTATCCTCGCATAAGATCACATCCACCTCTTTTAAAACCCTCAACGCTCTGAGGGTTATATCTTCCAAATTGCCGATAGGCGTAGCTACTATATACAGATCTGCCATATAATTAATTTACTGCATGATTATGATTAACATCATCCAATATAATTGTGATTATGGCAGTAACCGGAACAGCCAGCATTGCGCCCATCACGCCGGCCAATTTTCCGCCGATCATGATCGCCAATATGATTATGATCGGATGCAGATTTACGGATTTTTCCATAACTTTGGGCACTATCAGATAATTTTCAAATTGCTGTATGAAAAAATATAGCACAAATGTCAACAGGGCATCGTTGAGCGAAATTGTCAGCGCGATGATTATCGCCGGAATGGCGGAAAGGATCGGTCCGACATAGGGAACCAGCTCAAGCATGCCCGCGATCATAGCCAGCACCAGCGCATATTCGGTTATTCCGAGAAGATATAAGCCGACGTATGACATTATCCCGACTATAAAACCGAGCGACACCTGTCCCACGAACCACCTTCCCAGCTTGACCTGAACTTTTTTTATTATATTCAAAGATCTGTGCTGCATTTTTTGCGGAATGACATTTTTTACGAAACGCTCGACCCCATTCTCTTCGATGATAAGATAAAAAGATATCACTATTGTAAGCAGCGCCGACATAACACCGCCAAGCAGATTGAATATCCCGGCAAAAAAACTTGATGTGATATTCTTGAAGTATCCGCTCGCCTGAACCAATAAATTTTGAAGGGGTCCCGACAATTCCGACTTGAGAAGGGCGTTGTCAATTATAAAAGAATTATCCGCCAGATATTGCGGTATTACAAGAGACAGCTGGCTTAACTGTTTTGCAAGCGGAGGAGCGATAATGAAAAACATGGATCCAAAAACGATGAAAATAATCGCAAATATTAGCATTGCGGCTATGATCCTCGGAATCTTTTTTGATTCCAGAAAATCAACGGCCGGAACGATTATCAGAGTTATCAATATCGATATAAAAAGCAGGAAGATGATATCCCTCAGGAAATACACAAATATTACGGCGAAGATCGAGATCAATATCCTGAATATGCCTTCGTATGACACATCAAGCGAGTGATGACTATTTTCATTCATATTCTTATTTTAAACTTAAGATGCCGTTTATCGGCGCATTATCCTCAAATGGTCCGATAAGGGCCAAGTTGAGCTTTTTATCGACGAATATATCCTCAGAAACTCTCTTGATATCCTTCGCACTGACTGAGTCTATTTTATCAAATTTCTCTTCGGGGGTCAAAATCTTTCCCGAATAGAGTTCCTGCATCGCGACAAAGCTCGCCATTGAATCAGATGATTCAAGAGCTATGGTCGTTCGGCCTTTGAGATATGTCTTTGCCTTGCTGAGTTCATCTGCATCAACACCGAAGTCTCTTATTCTTTTGTATTCATCGAGAATTATTTTGATCGCTTTTATGCTTTTTTCGTTGCTGAGTCCGGCCTGAGTGACCAAATATCCGACGTCTTTATAGCTTTCCGCGCTTGTATGGATATAATATGCAAGACCGTTCTTTTCCCTGACCGACGTAAAAAGCCGCGAACTCATGTTCCCTCCCAGTATCGCGCTCAAGATGCTCATTGCATATTTATTCTCGCTCTCGATCCCATATGCCCTTACGCCTATGCAAATGTGCGTTTGATCCGTTTTTCTGTTATTCACGAGCAAGTTTGGCTGAGATTGATCATCATGAGCGCTGGCCTGATCCGGAGATCTGCGGTCCGATATGCCCATAAAATATTTGCCGATCTTCGACTCGACTTGTTTTTCATTTATCTTTCCGCAGACAGCGATCACGATATTGTCCGCAGAGTAATAGTCATTATAATATTTCACAAAATCTTCCCTTTTTACAGAATTGATCGTTTCGCGGTTTCCGATCTCGTCAAAACCCAAAGGCTGGTCTTTATATAAAACACTTTCATACAACGTCGGAACGTACATCATTGGATTGTCGAGATACATATTCATTTCCTCGATTATCGTCCCTCGCTCCTTATTGATCTCCGATTGGTCAAATTTTGAATTCAGAACAATATCCGAAATGACGTCTGCGGCAAGATCGAAATTCGATGCATCAACTTTCACCCAAAATCCGGTATATTCCTTTCCCGTAAATGCGTTGTATACTCCTCCAACCCTGTCCAATTCCTTGGAGATATCGAGCGTTGTCGGCCTTTTTGCCGTTCCCTTGAAAAACATATGCTCAAGAAAATGAGATATTCCGCGGATATTCTCCGACTCGTTCTTCGATCCGGTTCTCACCAGCAGCAGGATAGTGACCGTATTTGTATGTTCAAGCGGAACCGTAATGAGCTTCGAACCGCCGGAAAGCAAAGATTTTTTATACATGTTTTGGATATATAATTAAAAATAACGCAAAAGGCCGATAACTAGCAGCTTCTAAATGATACGAACTGAAATTGACTAAGCCGTAAACTTTTTAGCTTACGGAGAGGAGAGAGATTGTTTGCCAACTACAGTACGATTAGAATGCCGCTAGCTCTCGACCTTTTGCGCTCAATAAGCATTGAAATCACCATTTGTATTAGATATTATATGATTTAGCACGGTATATGTCAATATTTAAAAAAATATATCGCTCGTGTGCCTTGCCATGTTCCGATTTATTGTGTTAAATTTATATATAGCAAATAAATAAGAAAAGATAATGCATCAGGAAATCACATTCATAGGGCATTCTACCATATTGATAGATATCGAAGGCTTCAAGATCATAACGGATCCGATTTTTTCAAAATGGGTATATGGAATACCGCGTGCCAAAAAAGTTAACATAGAAATTGACGATCTCAAGAACGACGTTGATCTTATTTTGATATCGCATGCGCACAAAGATCATCTGAACAAAAAAAGTTTGAATCATTTTCAAAAGGATATTCCCATTGCATCGCACAGCGACAACAAGAAATATATCAGTAAATGCAAATTCACGAACATACTCCAATTCGCCTATTGGGAATCAAAACTTTTCAATAAAGACGCGATCCGGGTCACATCGGTTCCGGCATATCATGGAAAAACTTTGCCATGGGGACCGATCGGAACCTCAGGGGGATTCGTGATCGAATCAACAGATAAAACTATATATTTTGCCGGAGACACCGCATATGATTCCGGATTATTCAAGACGATCAGGACGAAATTCGACATAGATGTTCTATTGATGCCGATCGGAGCGTATTCGCCTCGATGGATGCTCAGAAACGAGCACACCAATCCCGATGAAGCGCTGAAAACGATGCATGTACTGAAAGCCAAAACAATGATTCCGATCCACTGGGGCTCATATATGTTCGCGCTTGATACTCCCAAACAGCCTATCAGAATACTGAAAAAGAGGATAATGGGCACGAATCTTGAAAAAAAGGTGCGCATTCTGAAAAACGGTGAAAGTATGAGCCTGTAAAAGACCGCAAGTATTGACAAATCTAATATTATGTATAATAATGTATTTACGCTTTAAGACACAATAATCAGACAAAGCATGGACTCTGCACACAATATAATGATGATGATGGATATGATGATGAACCACTTCAATGAGAGTTGGCGCTTTTAGATTTCAGATCAAGACAAAGAGCAAAAGGCCGATTCTCCGGAATCGGTTATTTTAGTTCATTCAATGATTTCCATTTCAATATTGAATCGCGGATTAGATGAATAAATAATCAATAATATATAATACATGCAAATTACGATCATAAACGACTGCCAGGATCAAAACGCCAAATTAAGACAAGTGACAAGGGCGGGCTCATATTTTAAGAATGCTTCCGTGAATTGCTTCGGCGTCAGTTCAGAGCTCGAAGCGGCGGGGTTTCTTTTGGATGCCATAGACGCTTTTGAGGGAAGGGAAGGAATAGTCCTCGCAAACGTCGCTCCAAGGAACGGAAGCGCGCATAAATGGAAGAATGGCACTCCTTTCGGATATTTTTGGTACAAAAAAACTTTGGTGGTTACGACAATCGACGGGATGATCCTTTCTCTTGCAAAAAAATACGGCGTGATCGATAAGCTTTATGTCCTTGAGATCAAAGAAGTGCTGGAAGCCATTAAAAGAAGCGAATTGAGCGACGAAGTGAAAGGCCGGATCATTTCAAGCCAATTCAGAAGCTATGACTTTCTTCCGAGAGCCGCCTATTGGATAAAGAAAAAGATAAAACTGCCCAAAACCGAATTTGACCTAAACCTTATTCCGGAGATCCCAAAAAAGATCTGGTTCACGGACAACTTTGGAAATGCAAAAACCACCATCGACAGCGCATCTGCCGATGACAGAAAAAGAATAACCGTCAGGATCAACGGCAATGCTGTTGAATTGAATTACTACAAATGTCTTCGCGACCTCAAAGATGGAGAAACCGGACTAGTACAAGGAAGTTCGGGAGTTTTCGGACACAGATTTTTGGAGATCATGACTCAAGGAAAAAATACTTCTCATCTGTTGAACATCAAAGCAGGGGATGATGTGGAGATATTATAACAAATTTACAATTTTAAATTTACAATTTTCAATAAATGACTGAATATCCAAATGTTCAATGGGATCGGAATAACTCGACTCATGAGTACATTTACTTGAAAAGTAACAATGCTTTATAAAATTCTTCATTTCATTAATTCGCCTTTGCGCATGAGTTGAACGCATCGACCTCGGCATTATAAGTCGTAACATAGTTTTTGGTTTCCTTTATCAGAGCATTAATATCCGACACCATCTGGTTATATCTTCTCACGTTCTTATTATAAACCGCGATATCGCCTTCCGATCGAGGATTGGAGCTGTCAATGATGTCTTTCAAGCCATTTATTGAAGCTTCCGCCGAAGTTATCGTTGTATTATTCTGATCAATTTTCTGCTTCAATGCCGTGTCTATTTTCGGACAAGCGGATAACGGAAGCGCAAAGACTTGGATCGCCATCCATGTTTCATTTTTCTCATATTGTCCTTTTTGCACAGCTATTCCTATTTCGGCATATCTCCCGTTGAGTATATTTGCGCGATGTCCCGGGCTGTTCATCCATGCATCGACGAGAGCTTTGTCGCCGTCGAAATTCCCAAGAGCGATATTCTCTCCGATCGTGATATACTCATAGCCATATTCCTTTGCAACATCTGAAACGCCTATTCCGGAAGGAGATATGTGCTCAAAATATTGTTCCTTGAACATATCATCGAGCCGCAATTGCGCAATTGCGTCCAATTTTGCATTCTCCTTCAGAGCTGTCAGTCCGCCGTTTGCATTACGCATATCATTAGTCCATTTCAGGACTCCGGAAATTGTAAGATTTGTTCTGGTGTTATATCCGTTAGAATATTTCAGGGGAGGCGGACTGTTTATTTCTTTTTCAATTTCTGAAATTATATTTTTTGTATCTTCGATCGGAAAATTAAAATCAATTTTTTTTATACCATAATAATTCATTCCGAAATAAACCGACCCAACGACCGTCAACAACAATACAATGCCGAAGAATGTTTTTTTAATCATAGAATATATTTACGTGCGCCATATTTATGCATTTATTATACTTGCGATATATATTAATACAAGTCTATACAATAACTACATATTGTAGTAGTTTATCAAAAGAACATTCTCAAAATAAAATTCTTTTTCGCATTTCAAATAATGCCGTATTTTGGCTTCAATTAGTGCCAAATATCTGTGGATAAGTCAATGCTTGACACTGCTTTTTATAATGAGATAATGATAACACAACAACATCGTTGGGCAGCGAAATTCAAAAATTTATAAACGATATTGCACGACTGGTTCATATGCTGAAATGATCGATCCGGAAAGTTAGAATAGTCTTCTAGCGAGAGGCGACCATGACAAACTGAAAGTTTAAATCTGGTTGTTTTTGTTTACTGAATTTTATCTGACGAAGTTTCGTTTTTATGCACCTGGAGCTTTAGTTTCAGATCAATCGGATCAGAGGCATAAAGATCCATTACGGCCGGCCTCCGAATTTAAGTTATGCAAAATATTTATTATCTTTCAGATATCATATATAGTATAAAGAATCGATTCAAAGTTTTGGAAGTATCATTTATTTTATAAAGCAAAAAAATGGCATGCAATAATGATGACTTTGAACCAATGTGCGTTTCGACCGAAGAAAGAGAAGTGATACATGATCTCCGCAATTTGGAATTCGGAAGGATATCGGTTTTCATTCAGAACGGCGTGATGATTAACAAGGAGATCACAAAAACGATCAAGAACAACAAGCATTCGCATCGGGAAGGATATATCCAGGAAAAATATTAAAAATTTCGCCTGACAGCAAACTGAGTCCCGAGGTCTCGGGATGACAGACAACTGAGGGCTCGCATAGTCAATCTACTTTTTTTGAAGTGGTTGGCGGTTGCGGGCCCTTTTTGTAATAACGATCCGCAAGCGACAGATGACAGTATATTAATTAATAATGTTAAGCTGGTTTGAAAATCAAACTACCGGCATTTAACATATATAAAGGTCGGAGTTGTTTATTTAAACCCTAAAGGTAATTAATTAACTTTAATTATATATGAGGGTGAAAGGTTTAAATAAGTAACTTAAAAAACTTTTATCAGTTAAATAAAAAAACTTCTGCCGAAGTTCAAAATATGGATCTTTGTAGATGTAACGCCTTTTTCGAAAGGTTTTACGAGGAAAGCGAGGCAATCCCGAATTCTCGGGACTGCCAAGCGGTGAAATCCTCGCAATTCATCACTAACATAATATTTATATTTTGTCAATATGTAGGCGGAAGCTTAAAAGGAAAATTACAATGAAAACGAAAACAATGAAAAAGTTCGTTGCACTCTCGGTCATGTTTGCGATGAGCTTGAGCTTCAGTTCAACCGTATTGGCGCAATCAACGATCGGAACCGGCCTAACTGCTGATGTCAGCGGCGGCGCTACTCCTATTGTGAAAGCGAAATGGGAAGCAAATGCGCAGGACAGATACACAGATGCAAGCACAGCGGCAGGAGCGCAATTTTTGCCGTCAGGACAATACAATATGCATAAATCAATTGCAATATGCGCAGTTGTAACCGATCCGGACGGACTTGCAGACATCGACAATGTGTATGCCGATGTATTCTATCCAAATGTTGCATTAGGTTCCAGCCATGTAGCGCTCCCGAATCAGTCAGGTGATGGCTGCGGAGCGTTCATGCAGGAAGATCTTTTGGTCAGACTCCCTAAAGCCGATGGCATTGCGCTATTCTGCGACAGGGTGAGGAATAACAACAATAATCTTCCGACATTCAACACGGCACCGATAGCTTATAGCTATGACGAAATTTGCGGCGCAACAGGAGAATTGGAGAAAGACACGGCTGCCGTTTATTGCGGTGAAAAAGAGATCTCATATGAGGATCCTTCGGGAGATTATGAGGTTTGGGCGATCGGACAGGATAAGAATGGTTTGCAGGGAAAACTTGTGAATCATTTCACTTATCTTCCAATGACCGCATTTGAGACTGATTTCAATCAGGTCGCATATGGAAATGTCAGACTGAACACTCACAAGATCATCGCCGGCGACTTGACTTGGGATGTCTTGAATCAGGGAAGAGCTTCAGTGAGAAACGTCGGAAACACCAGGTTGGTCATGAAGATCTGGCAGAATGATATGGGACTCGGCAAGACTAGCGGACTCTGGAATGTGAAATATGACGCCAGGGTCGGAAGTGCTTCAACATACGCGGTCTATGATCCGGAAACAACAAACGTATTGGATGATGAATTAGACTTGTCAGAATTGGACGAAATGGATTTCTCCATCGACATTTCAAAATTCCCTCCGACGCATGTTGGATCGAACTACACCGGAACAATGACATTGAGCGCAGATTCGCTTCCTCATTTAGTATGCGAGGAGACTCCAGGTCAGGTTCAGTAATACGACTGAAACAATTGAAGTTTAATGTATTGCAGGGGGCGGCGACAAGCCGCCTCCGGAGAGGCTTGAAGCTAAATTATTTTGTTTTTGGTTTCAGACTTCTCGATAATTTATAATCAATAGAAAGCGAGGTATTATGAAAATTAAACGCGCCGTAAAGCAAATATTCATAATAAGAAAACTATTGAAAACAGGTTTCAAAGTATCAGCTATTGCGGTGTTTGCATTTATTTCCTGCATTTATACATCCGTAAATGCCCAAGACCTTGAATTTTTAGGTGTGGCATCTGCTGACATCATTGTGGCAAATAGTGATATTGGCGAAAGCGCCAGCTCGACTTTTATAACCGAAGACATCGTCGCAACCAATGATATTTCGGAAAGTGCGAGTTCGACTTTTATAATTCCGCAGGATGATAAGCATATATCAATTGGCCTGGATCCCGACTCTTCAAGTATCCAGTCTCCGATCATCATGGCGAAATGGGAAGCGAATTCGGACAGATTTACGGATGCGGATGCGGCTGCCGGAGCTCAGTTTATGCCCTCAGGCCGTTATGGGATCAATAAATCCATCGCATTCTGCGCAATTGTGGAAAATTCGGACGCCGCTGGCGCCGTTTATGCGGACGTTTACTATCCCGTAGGCGTGGCTCTTGGAAGCAGCTATACATCACTTCAGGGCCGATCCGGACTCGGTTGCGGAAAGATCATGCAAGAGCAGGGATTATTAAGGATTAATAAGGAATCAGGCATTGAACTTTTTTGCAATAAAATTAGGAATACAAATAATAATCTGCCTTCATTTGGAGCCGGATATGATTATGGAATTGCGTGCAACAATGAAGGAAGTTTGATGAAAGAGACAGCTGCGGTTTATTGCGGTCTCAGGGACATTTCATATGGAGATCCTTCCGGCGATTATATTGTAAGGACTGTTGCCGATCAACCAAACGGGACAAGCAGCACTATAGAAGACATGTTCACATATTTTCCCGTTACGGCTTTTGAAACGGATTTTGATTCTATCGACTATGGCAAAGTGAAGCTGAATTCTAAAAAGGTTATCAGCGGAGATGCCATATTCGACATTACAACGATTAACAAACCGACAGTTCGAAATGTCGGCAACACGAGGCTTACTATGAGAATCGTCGAAGATGATATAGGACTTGGCAAGACATATGAAGATTGGAATGTGCGGTTTGATGCAAGAGTCGGAAATGTATCGGCATTTACGATCTTTGAACCGAATACGCCTACTTTGCTCAATGACTCGCTCGGACTTTTGGATACGGAAAATATCGATTTCTCAGTGAATATATTCAGATTTCCGGAATCAGTCCGGGAAAGACTCGGAGGATCGATGATGCTGAGCGCAGAAGCCGCGCCACACCTTGCTTGCGAATAATACGAAATGTCAACGTTCCAGACAGAATACTCTTATAATTAATTAAATCTATGTACAAAAAAATGATGATCAGCATGACGAGAATACGATGCTTTCTTGTAGCAGTTTTTGTGGTCGCCGCATTGATACCGATCGAGACTCTTGGGATCGGACAAACCACTGACCCTATCGCAATAAAAAATGCGCTGAGAGGAAATGAATACCAGCAGACCATGATCATAGTCAACACTGAAAAAACCGATTCGACGATTGCGTTCGCCGCTCATGGAGACATTGATAAATGGGCTACATTCTATAAATTCAACGATTTCAGCACTCAACTGAGCGATGTCGTATTGAAAACGGGAGAGGTTCGCAATGTCAGCGTAGTATTCAAAATTCCTCAGGACACGCCCAATGGCGAATACAAAGGATTCATCAGTGCAGTCAAGAAAAATGATTCTTCAAGCTCAAGTGAAGGATCAAGCACTTCCGTTTCACAGGAAATAAACAGGGAGGTCACTATTGATGTAAATGATAATGAAGTTGTATCGTTCGAAGTCTCAGTCATTCCCAAGACATATGACCTTGTAAAAGGCGAGATGCTTGAGATCAGGCTTGTTTATGATAATAGAGGAAATACGAACATCACTCCTCAAGCCCAGATCAAGATAAGGAAAGACGATCAGACCGTATATAATTCGATATATCCTTATCCGGAAAATGAACCGGGTGTGAAACCGGGAGCGGTATATGAAATTCCGGCTATCCAGATCCCAACCAATAATTTCGAGAAAGGAAAGTTCCGCGCGGAAATGAATTTTCTTGTTGACGGAAAAATGATATTCGAAAAGAAATTCGGATTTTCCGTCGACATGCTGGGCGCCGACGACCAGGCCGGACTCGTTCTCGGGGCCAATGATAAAAACCTCATAAAAGGCATCACTGACATCGGCTTGCCTTTATATGCGATCTTGGCATTATTCGTCATTGCAGGTATTTCTTTGATCTATAGAAAAAGCAAGCAAATGAAAAAGGTCCAAGTGATTCAAAAAGATATTTCCGATGTCGCTGACGTGCAGCAATAAAGCCAATGTTTTCAAATAGGATGATTAGGGGGGATTAACAATAACCGTAAACGTATGAATGTGACCATGAGCGAGTGTTTGACGGAAACAAAAAGAATTGCAAAAAAGATCATAAATATAAAAAGAATAAACAGAGCGTTGTCCTTGATAAGCGTAATCGCACTCGTCGTGCAAACCACGATTGCGGGAAATATTGCCGGCTCATTTGTTTTTAGTGCAAAACCGGCTTTTGCTGTTTCTGCTGGTAGTTCCGTGAGTAAGTGTGAATGGTGGAGCCAAGAAGAGATAACGCCTGGAAATTGGGGTTGGGCAAGTAAGATTAATTATGACGTCACCAAAGCATGGTGCGATGGGAAAAGTCTGCCTCCAAATCGTCTTTCAACGTATACTCCCGCAGCCACCGCGAAAATTTCAGGATATAAATACAAGGACATAATTAATGATGGAATTGACGAGGGGGATACAAAAATTGCGGGATGGGAAATCGTCCTCTCTGGCAGCAAGTCGGCCACGACATCAACCGATGCGAATGGATATTATGTATTCAGCGGACTTATGCCCGGCAATTACACAGTATCGGAAGGATCAAATGCCGAAAAAGGAACGTTCGTCCAAACAGTGCCTGCCGGAAGCAGCTATTCGATCGCACTATCGGAAGCAGAAAATAAAACAGGAAATGATTTTGCGAATTATTTTCCGAGTTGCGGAAATTCACTGACAGATGTTTTTGATGTTTACAGCGAAGCCTGCGACGATGGGATCCTGAATGGCGTTTACGGCTACTGCAACAGCGATTGTTCCGGCCAAACTGCAAGCATTTGCGGTAATGGCGCAAAAGAAGGCGATGAACAGTGCGATATTAGCGATGGTGTGGGAGCACATCAGTCATGTTCAGATCAATGTTCGATAATAGATCTTCCTTTTTGCGGGGACAGTGTCAAAAATGGAGATGAAGCCTGCGATGGAACAGACGGAGTCGGCGAGCATCAAGCATGCACGGAAAATTGCACTATCGTCGATCTGGCATTTTGCGGAGACCAGACAAAAAACGGGAATGAGCAGTGCGACGGAGGCGACGGAACAAGCGAGCATTACAGCTGTACAGCTTCATGCACACTTGAATATATCCCATATTGCGGCGACGAGATCAAGAATAATAATGAAGCTTGCGACACAAATGACGGCATAGGAGACCATCAATCTTGCAACAATGAGTGTTCAATCGTGAATATCCCATATTGCGGCGACGAGATCAAGAATAATAATGAAGCTTGCGACACAAATGACGGCATTGGAGACCATCAGTCTTGTTCAGAGACATGCTCGATTGTCGAGCTGCCTTACTGCGGTGATGGCGCTAAAAATCAGGAAACTGAGGCATGTGATGACGGAAATGCGGCTAACGGCGACGGATGCTCGGCAACTTGCGAGACAGAGATGCCGCAAGGACCTGTTTGCGGCGACAATATCAAAAATGGAAATGAGCAGTGCGACGGAACGCAGGGCATAGGAGAGCACGAATCGTGCAATAGCCAGTGCGTCATCCAGAACGATCCGTATTGCGGAGATAATATTGTAAATGGAACTGAAGGTTGTGACGGAACGGCAGGAGTGGGCGAATATCAGTCTTGTTCCAACGAATGCACCATCACGAATCTGCCATATTGCGGAGATGGAGAAAAGAACGCAGCGGACCAGTGTGATGACGGAAATGCGGCTAACGGCGACGGATGCTCGGCAACTTGCGAGATCGAGGAAGAAAATAGCAATAATAATGGAGAATCCGGCAACAACAATACGGGCGGAGGAGGTTCTGCTGCGATCATGCAGTTCAATATTTCGGGCGAATCGCTCAGGTCATCGAATATCCGCGAAGACAGCGTCACGATCACATGGCTGAGTTCGCATTTCGCATCAAGCCAGGTCATATATTCTCTGGAAGGAGAAAGCCACGATCTGGATCTCAATGATAATTCCGGCACGCCGCCGAAATACGGCTATGCGCATACCACGGCCGAATTCGACAAAGATCCGAAAGTCACGGGACATTCCGCCACGATCACCGGATTGACGCCTGGTTCCGTTTATTACTATAGAACCGTTTCGCGCGGATCGTTTGCGGTCAGTGAAGAAAAAAGCTTTACTTTGCCGGATGCTGTGGTCAACAATTCTGATGCGAATACTGCTGAAACGGCGGTCGCCAATAATGACGAAGGAGAGGTGAAGGGAATCACGTCAACATCGGAAGGCGATTCTCGCGACTGCAATTACATATCGTCATTCATCAGGATCGGCGGGATCAATGATCCCGGCGAAGTGGAGAAAGTTGAAAAATTCCTGAATGATTTTGAAAGTGAAAATCTTTCCGTTGATGGAAAATTCGAGCAAGCGGATTCAGATGCGATATCAAGGTTCCAGAAGAAATACACGAGTGATATTCTCGTGCCGTGGAATGGCAACATTCCGACCGGAAACGTATTTACCACAACGATGAGCAAGATAAATGAAATATATTGCAAGAAGGACTTGCCCCTGACCGCAATACAGCTTGACGAGATCAGTGCCACGAAGACAAGGCTTGCGCTCGCTATTGCAAACAGTTCATCTGGAGACACGGAAAGTCCGGCTGCAGACAAAACAGCTCAGGATGAAACCGCCAGTGAATCTGTTTCGAATGATGCATCAACGAATAGTGAAAATGGAAATGTGAAAGGCGCGTCTTCGGAAAATACCGAGAACGGAAGCGACGGAAATATCAGTAATGAAACGGCAAAAAACAACGAGATCGAAACGAAGGTGGCGGGATATCAGACATATCTGAATTATATTCTGATTTTTGCCATAATTGCATCGGCAATATATGGATATGGCTATTATCGAAAAGGTAAACGGGAAGAATAAAACTCCAGAATCTCAACGTCTTTAAGTGGAATAGATGCCTTCAGATGCTATAAATGCTCCGCAGGAGAAGCGGAGTGTTTATTGTGATGCCAGAACCTGCCTTTCGGACAAGCAGTCGGCATGGTTGAGTTTATTGTGATATTTTGCTTCCGCATAAGAGAACCGTTTAATTCACCGTGACAGGAAGCGTCTATGGAGTTCAAATTTCAAACAAATATATGATCCGTTCCAACACTCGATTGCCCGGGGAGAAATAACTGTTTTGCTAATTGCTATTTATATTATTTGATTTATTTGATATAATTAAAAAATAGCGCAATTTATATTTTAACAACTTTTATGAAACAATCAGATTACAAAAAATCATTGGCATTGCACAAAAAACATGGCGGGAAACTTGAGATCAGAAGCAAGTTCAAACTGGACAACAAAGACGACCTTTGCCTCGCTTACACTCCTTGCGTAGCTGAAGTCTCAAGGGAGATCGCAAAAAACAAAGAACTTGCAAAAATTTATACATTGAAGAAAAATACGGTCGCTATAGTTTCCGACGGAAGCGCTGTGCTTGGGCTTGGAAACATCGGCCCCGAGGCCGCGATCCCTGTCATGGAGGGGAAAGCCGTGCTTATCAAGAAGCTCGCGGGAATCGATGGTTTTCCGATCTGCCTGGACACTCAAGATCCGGAAGAAATAATCAAAACAGTACGAATGATCGCTCCGGTGTTCGGTGGAATAAATCTCGAGGATATTTCCGCGCCAAAATGTTTTTATATAGAGAGCCAATTGCAGGACGTAGGGATTCCCATCTTCCATGATGACCAGCATGGAACTTCAATTGTGGTCACAGCAGCTTTGATAAACTCGGCAAAGGCGCTCAAAAGAAAAATATCAGACATGAAAATAGTCATCTGCGGCGCGGGAGCTTCAGGAACAGCCATAACAAAAATGATCCATGCGACTTTGCAGCCGAAAGATATCGTCGTCTGCGACAGCCAGGGGATAATCAGCCGGAGCAGAAGCGACCTGAATCCCGTCAAAATGAAGCTGCTTGAGATCACGAACAAACAGAACATTTCGGGATCGCTGCAAGATGCTCTTCCTGATGCAGATGTTTTTATCGGAGTATCCGTCGGAGGGATACTGAAACCGGAAATGATCACTCTTATGAACGCCGATCCGATCATCTTTGCGATGGCAAATCCGGTGCCGGAGATCATGCCTGATTTGGCGATCAAAGCCGGCGCTTCGATCGTGGGGACCGGAAGAGGAGATTTTCCCAATCAGATCAACAACGTGCTTTCTTATCCCGGCGTTTTCAAAGGACTGCTGTCATCCGGACTCACAAAGCTTACCGACGACATCAAATTAACAGCTGCGAAAGCTATCGCCGATTGCGTGAATAAGCCCAATAAGAACAAGATCCTTCCGAGCGCTCTCGACAAAAGGGTGCCTAATGAAATCGCGAAATCAATATACGCATATAAAAAAACAAAGCATAGGATCGATAGCAAGTAAAGGTCTGCCCCCGCCTCAAGAGACGAAGAACTGTCTTTGTGCTAAAAAGCATTTCTTATTATCAAGCCCTGGTTTTAAAATAGTTTTTATGCTTAAGATGACGACTGATTTTTTTGACGTTTCGACTTTTTAAATGTATAATAAATTCATATAGCTTGAACTGTTTAATATAACGCTGTTAATTTTAAAAACAATGAATAAATTAAATCTGATAGTGTTAATCTTTTTAATAAGCTGTGTCATGGCTTATATTTTTTTTGGCAATAATGCGAACGATATTAATAATCCGCAAAATACTCAGAATGAAAGTTTGGCGATGAAAGGATCCGATACTGAAGTTCAACTGGTTTCTAATCTCGCCGAAGCATTTACTGTGAAAAATTCCAATGCCGATATTTCTGTAACTGGCGGAGGAAGCGGAGTAGGCATAGCCGCCTTGATCAACGGCGAAATAGATTTGGCAAATTCATCGCGGGCAATGAAGCAGGATGAGATATCTCAATCTGCGAACCGTGGTCTTGATGTTCAGGAGTTTATCCTGGCAATTGACGGTCTAACTGTTATTACTCACTCTGAAAATCCTATCAATCAACTCTCCATAGACCAACTTGGAAAAATATACAAAGGGGAGATTAAAAATTGGAAAGAAGTGGGTGGAAATGACACTCCAATCGTTCTTTATGGGAGACAGAGCACCTCGGGAACCTATAACTTTTTTCGAGATTCGGTTGTTAACAGCGATTATTCTTCAGAGATGAAAACCATGGAAGGCAATCAGGCTATTGTCGAAGCAGTCAAGCAGGATACAAATGGCATTGGATATGTTGGTGTTGGTTATGCTAAAAATGACAAAGGAGAACCACGACAAGATATTAAGATTATATTACTCCATGGAGTTGGAGAGCCCCCCGTTTCTCCGCTTGATGAACTTGCTGTCAAAGATGGCCGATATCCGATCGCTCGACCAATATTTCAATATATACCGCGTCTTCCCCTGAAAAATTCTATCCTGGAAAGATATCTCCAATTTGAGGCGTCAAATGAAGGGCAAATAATAATTGAAAATGCCGGTTTTTACTCACTCAATGACGAATATCGCAATAAAAATCAACAATTGTTCAATAAGATCAAATAAAGTGAACTCTAATCATAGTTCGATCAATATTTCAGAAAATCTTCCCAAGTGGGCCTTTGGTTTTATGGCCACTCTTACAGTTGTGATTTTGTTCGGGATCTTTATATTTTTGCTCATAAGCGGTCTGGGAACATTCAGGGAGATCGGGTTAGGCGAATTTTTTTTGGGAACCGATTGGAATCCGACCGCATTCAATGCTCCGTCCTGGGGGATTCTGTCTTTAGTCGCTGGCACAGTTATGATCAGTTTGCTGGCAATTTCGATTGCCATTCCTTTTGGTTTGTCAATCGCGATATATCTTTCCGAAATAGCTTCTCCTAAAACAAGAGAGATTCTAAAGCCGCTTGTGGAAATGATCGCCAGCATCCCATCGGTAGTACTGGGTTTTCTGGGACTGCTGTTCGTGGCTCCCCTTATCGCAGGGATATTTCATTTAACGAATGGACTGAATGCATTGACCGCTTCCATTCTGGTTGCAATCGCAGCTTTGCCGACCATTGCCAGTATCTGCGAAGATGCTCTGTCGAATGTCAATCAGAGGTTCAGGGAAGCGAGTCTGGCCCTGGGAGCCACCAAATGGACAACAATAAAAAGAATAGTTATCCCTGCGGCGAGTTCCGGTTTGATCGCAGCTTGTATGCTTGGCCTGGGAAGGGTCATTGGTGAGACAATGATCGTACTCATGGTTGCCGGCAACAATCGGGCATTTCCACATTCTTTTTTAGATGCAGTGAATCCTATGACGGCTAATGTCGCCATTGAAATAAAAGAAGTTGTGGTAGGGAGTCTTCATTGGCAGAGCCTATTTATGATCGGATTTGTTCTTTTTATGATGACTTTTGTGATAAATTTCATAGCAGATTTATTGATTTACAAAAAATCATTATGAAAATAAAAAACATTACATCGGAGTCAATATATTTTTCTATATTTCACGCCATGACACTTATAGGAATAGGGTTGCTCATTTTGACTCTGATTCTGCTGCTTTTGTCCGGATACTCCGTGATCGATCAGGATTTTCTGACAAGGAACTGGCAGCATAGGGACATTACCCAAGGGGGCATATTTCCTGCTATTTTGGGATCTTTATATTTGGGACTTGGCGTAATAGTGATAAGTTTTCCCCTGGGAATAAGTACTGCGATATTCCTTACCGAATATTCGAAAAATAATCTATTGAACAGAATAATTCAGCTGGCTATCAGAAACCTGTCCGGCGTGCCCTCTGTAGTATACGGCCTGTTTGGACTCGTGGTTTTTGTAAACATTTTATCCTTCGGCTCTTCTCTCCTTTCGGGGGTTTTAACGTTATCACTCATGACCATACCGTGGATCATTACGGCTTCAGTGGAGTCTTTCCAATCCGTACCGCAAAAATTCCGCGAAGCAAGCCTTGCGCTCGGAGCAACCCAATGGCAAACGATCAGAAAAGTAGTGCTTCCATCAGCTATTACCGGATGCATAACCGGAGGAATTATAGGCGTAGCTCGAGCGCTTGGTGAAACAGCTCCGCTTATTATGGTCGGAGCTACTTTTTATCTTTCAAAGCTTCCTTCTTCTCCCCTTGATAAATTTATGGCTCTTCCTTATCATACATTCATTTTAGCAACCCAGCATTCCAGTCCGTATGCCAATAGTTATGCGGCGGGCACGGCATTCGTATTGATAATGCTGACTTTTTTGTTGAGTTTGGGCGCGATCATTCTGCGCTTTCATTTTAGAAGTAAAAAAGATTGGTAAACCAAATTTATGCACAAAACAGTCATTTCAGTTCGCAGTCTTAATATCTGGTACAGTGATTTTCATGCAATCAAAAATGTCAATATGGATCTTCCTGAAAATCAAATAACTGCTCTCATCGGAGCGTCTGGCAGTGGAAAATCAACATTCTTACGATCCCTGAACAGGATGCTCGATATCATCCCTAGCGCGAAAATAGAAGGGGATGTGATTTTTAAGGGAGAAAATATTCTTGATCAGGATTCTGATGTAGTCTCACTGCGCAGAAAAATCGGCATGGTATTCCAAAATTCAACGCCTTTTCCTAAGTCAATTTTTGAAAATATCGCGTATGGCCTTGAATTACAGGGTATCAAAAAAGAATCCCGCGGATTTTGGAAAATGTTCAGTAATCAGAAATATGACTCACTTGAACTGGAAAAAAGCAGCCATCCTCTGGACAAAGCAGTTGTTAAGAGCCTTAAGGAGGCAGCGCTTTGGAAAGAAGTCAAGGACAGACTGCATCAGTCGGCATTCCGGTTATCCGGCGGACAGCAGCAGCGTCTATGCATCGCCAGGTCCTTGGCAGTGAAACCGGAAGTGTTGTTATTGGACGAACCTTGCTCGGAGCTTGACCCTATCTCAACCAGAAAAATCGAGGAGCTTCTCACTTTATTGAAAGAGAAATATACTATTGTCATCGTTACCCATAATCTATATCAAGCAAAACGAATTTCGGATCATGTCGGTTTTTTTCACATGGGAGAATTGATGGAGTTTGGAAGTGCTAAAGATATTTTTGAACATCCTAATCAACCCATTACAAAGGAATATGTATGCGGAGGTTTTGGATGAAAAATCGGCAATATATCATAAAGCTCAGCGACTGCAATGAGATCAGTGCGCTGAAAAGAACTTCTCATGCATACAAAGTCGGAAGCAAAGTTTCAATCACCTTCTATCCGGACAATATACTGATATTCGATAAGCCGGTAAATCTCGATTCGGAAATGTCTGTTTAGAAAGTCACATTCAGCACTCTCATTCGTTATTATCAGTATGGAAAAAATCACAGAATACAACACGAAGCTTTTGATGAATTTGGCAAAAAATGGCGACAGTGAAGCATTTGAAGCCGTTTATTGCAGATATTTTACACCCATATACAGATACATCCTGTGCGGCGTCAGAAACAGGGAGATCGCAGAAGACATAGCTCAAACGGTATTCCTGAAAGCATTCAAGATGATAGAGAACTACAAAGACAACGGATCTGATCCTGCGCCATACTTTTACACAATTGCGAAAAATGCGGTTATCGACCACTGGAAAAAGAAAAAAGACATTCTTTACGGCGACGATCCGGAAAGAGTAAACACTATTTCCGATGTTTCGAAAAACCCCCTTGAAAAGATCGAGGACAACGAAAAGGCGCAAGAACTGATGGAATGCGTTGGAAAACTGTCCGAAGACCAAAAAGAGATCATTACCCTGAAATTCATTTGCGATCTTTCTAATCGCGAGATATCCGCTTATACGGGAAAAAACGAAGATGCCATAAGACAGCTTCAATGCAGAGCTCTGAGGTCGCTAAAAAATATATTAAAAACAACGCATGAAAATAAATAACGAGAGCGACGTTCAAATAAACAAAGCCATCACGCTCAGGGAATCCGGAAAGAGCGATGAGGATATATTCAGGATGTTTCCCTCGCTGAAAGATGAAATATCCGAAATTTTCGAGATCATCGATATGCTGTCACAAAACGGAAAAAAAATGCTTCCCCCAAAAAATCTTTTGAAAAAGGTGCTTGTGAACGTACCCAGACAAAACAAGACTGAAAGCATTCTAAAGCAGGGGGACAGGACGTTTCCACGGCATGCAAACAACAAGCCTTTCGATGAGGAACCGTATCAGCAGAAAAGTCGAGCATACTTTAACATATTAAATCTAATTTCAAACACCATGAACAAAAAAACTGCTATGGGCATGGGAATTGTCATTCTCATGCTGGTTTTTGCAGTCGGCGCTTCAGTTGCACTGAAGGGCAAACGGGCAAAGAACTTAAACGATCAAAATATCGCCATAGAAAATGAGATCAATGCCGAAAAAGATTCTTTTGAACAGGACAGCGCGGACCTTGACGAACTGGCCAGCGACAATTCAGCTGAAGAAATAGGAACGGGACTTGCGGATATTGATAAAGAGGTCGAGACCGCATCCATAACCTCGGCTGCCGAACTGGAATTATTCGAGAAAGAACTTGCCTATGACCTCGACGCTTTTTCATCGGACCTGGACAGCACTTCCGGGATCGAAAATGACAATTCGCTAAACACACTATCTGCCGATCTTGGCGGAGTATAATAAATAATTATTTAAAAATATGAACAAACAATTATCAAAATTACTTCTCGTGGCGATGTTGTCGCTTGTTATAACTCCAAGCGTACATGCCGGAACCCTGAAAGATATCGACGATAGAGCAAAAGTAAATTATGAGCAAGCCAGACAGACATATCTTAGCGAAGTCGCAGCCTACAAACAGGCACGGCTGGACCTTCAAACAGCGAAACTAAAATTGGCAAGATTTAAAACAGTTGAGAACAAGGCCGCCTACAAAAGCTCCGTGCAGAAGTTCCTTTCAAACTCTGTTTCTGCGCTCATCAAATATCTCGAAGCATTGGAAAATAAGGCGTCAAACGTCCGAGGAATATCAGAGACCGAAAGAGCGGACATAATCGCTTATATCGATGTTGATATAAATTGGCTCAAGGAGAGGCAAACTGCCCTTTCCGGAACGCTTACGGACGAGCAGCTGAAAAGCGAAGCGATTTTGATCCGCGATTATTGGAAAAATATAAAAACCACTTTCAAAAAAGGAGTTGCGGATATCTGGATCGCACGAGTTAATTATGTCATTTCAAGAGCCGAAGAATTATCGACGAAGGTATCGGATAAGATCGAAGAGCTCAAAGCCGAAGGAACAGATACGGCCGAATTAGAGGGATGGCTGGCCGACCTGAATTCAAGCATAGCATCAGCAAAGGATAAAGTTGCGCTCGCAAAGGAAAAAAGACAGAACATCAGCGATGTTAATTTCGATCAGATGGTGGCGGAAATACACAGATTCGTCAAAGATGCGAATCAATATATAGTAAAATCCCATGCCAGCCTCGTAGAGATCGTCCAGGAAATGAAAAAAATATCTGGAACGGGAGAAGCCAATCAATAGATGTCACGAAAAACAAAGCACTTCAAATATGCTTTGTTTTTTATTGAATTTAGGTTATAATTTAAAATATATGAGAGGCTGCCTGATAAGTTCATACATGAATATAAATATACTAAAAAAACTGAAACAATGGAGAGATGAGACTGCAAAGAAAGAAGGCGTTGAAAATTACCGCGTGATCCCCAACAGCGCCATCGAGGAAATTGCAAGGTTGCTGCCAAGGTCCAAAGAAGAGCTCACCAACATAAAAGGCATCAAGGATAAAAAGTTCTATAAATACGGCCGCGACATATTCGACATAATCGGAGATTCAAAAGACGGACTCGGTAATTCAAGGGACGCTTCCGGAAATATATTCTCAAAATTCCTATCCGATAATTCAGTTTCCGCAGATCGTTCGACAACTGATCAGGAAAAAATATATTCCGTAAGCAATTATCTTGATTTTCTGAACGAAAAACTTTTCATGTCGGGACGCATCAGGATCAGAGGAGAGATTACGAGCGTCGATATCAGAGAAAAGGTTGTCTACTTCAGCTTGAAGGACGCAAAAGACGAAAGCGTTATAAACTGCCTAATATTCAAGTATAACTACAAGATTTCCGGAATATCACTTGAGCCCGGAGCTGAGGTTGTTATCACCTCGATCCCGGAGATATATAAACCTATGGGAAGACTGAGCCTGAAAACCAGTCTTATCGAAATAGCAGGCGAGGGGACTCTCAAAAGATCGTATGACGAATTGAAAGCAAAATTGGAAAAAGAAGGATTTTTTGCGCCGGAACGCAAGAAACCGATCCCGAAACTTCCTGAAACGATAGGCCTTATAACCTCGAACCAGGGCGCCGCGATCGGTGATTTCATGACGAATATCGGAAATTACGGATTTAAAATAAAATTCATAAATACCAGCGTTGAGGGCAAGCAGGCGATCTTTGATCTTCTTAATGCGATCAGAACTGCACGAAAAATGGACAACATCGACGTTCTGGCGATCGTCAGAGGCGGAGGAAGCCTGGAGAGCCTTCAGGCATTTAACAATGAAGTTCTTGTCAGGGAATTGCTCACGTTGGATGTGCCGGTCGTGTGCGGAGTGGGCCATGAAAAAGACATTTCGCTCGTTTCTCTGGCTTCGGATGTTTCAGTTTCGACGCCGACTGCAGCGGCATTTGCAATACGCGAATCGTGGGATGATGCAATGCGGGAATTCGAATATGCAAAAGATACGATCATGAACTCCTATGGCAAAATACTGTTTGAGAATAAATATAATTTTGAGAATAATATACGATATGGGATCCGAGGCGGACTGGATAAGATAGTTGTCACATTCATGGGAATAATATCCGCCATAAGGTCATGCGAACAAAAAATATCTTCTGCGATCTCGCTGAAGAAGGAACGCATGGATTCTCTCGGAAAAGACATCATCAACGAATATGAAAAGGTCTTGCGACGCTCGGATGAGATGATCAGGGCAGCGGAATCTGCTGTCGCTTCAAATGACCCGAAGCGCCAGCTCCGTCTCGGCTATAGCATTTCCTATGCGGGCGGAAAGATCTTGCGCAGCGTTAAAGATGTTTCAAAAAATGACATCATAAGAACCAGACTATCCGACGGAACAATTGACTCGACAATCAAAGATATAACGGATGATTAATAATTTAAATATTTATATGGAAAAAAATAATTTATCGGAATCTTTGAATAAACTCAATAAGATCGTTCAGTGGTTCGAATCACAGGAAAATATCGACATTGAAAAAGGCCTTGATAAGGTGAGGGAAGGCATGGCATTGATCAGATCGAGCAAGGAAAAATTCAAAAAGATCGAGAATGAATTCGAAGAGATCAAAAAAGAATTCAGCGAGATCGAAAAAAGCGAGTAAACCGATTAGCGAGAAACCAGTTATGGCTAAAATACTAAAATTTCCGGATGGATTCAAGTGGGGCGCATCCGTGGCATCGTATCAAGTCGAAGGCGATATCAATAATTGCGATTGGTCAGTTGATTTTCCGGCGGGAAAAGCATGCCAATATTATTCGAAATATGAAGCATATTTCGACACTGCAAAAGAATTGAACCAGAATATCCACAGATTCTCATTGGAATGGTCCCGCATACAGCCCGAAGAGGGAAGATTTGACAGATCCGAGATCGAGCATTGCAGGAAAGTTCTTATGGCGCTGAGAAAGAGGGGGATCATGTCCATGCTGACCGTCTGGCATCTGACGCTGCCCATCTGGTTCTCGAAAATGGGAGGATGGGAGAACCCAAGATCAAATGCCTATTTCCAGCAATATTTGAAATTTGCCGCCGAGGAGCTCGGAGATCTTGTGGACTATTGGATCATATTGAATGAACCCGAGATTTATATTTCGCTTGCATACTTCCTGGGAAAATTCCCTCCGCAGCGCAGGATGAGTCCGAGATCGTTTTTTGTTTACAAAAATCTTATCAATGCTCACTGCACAGGATATGATACTATCCATGAAATAATCCCAAATGCAAAGGTCAGCTCAGCGCTGAATCTGACATATGTCGACTCATTTGAAAAGCGATCCACCTTGAACAACATATCCGCAAAGATCTGGAACAAATTCCGAAATGGATTATTTATAGATAATTTAACCGGAAAGCTGGATTTCATATCCGTTAATTACTATTTTCACGACAGGATCAGATTGGACATAAGAAGATTTCCGCATATACTCAGCGTCCAAAATGAAAATAAGAACGTTTCCGATATCGGATGGGAAATTTATCCCGAGGGTATTTATCACGTTTTAATCAACCTGAAACGTTATAATTTACCGGTTTTTATTTCGGAAAACGGACTGGCGGACAAAGAGGATGCCAAGCGGACAAAATTCATCATAGAACATCTGAAATTCATCCATAAAGCGATCGGATCGGGAGTGGACGTGAAAGGATATCTGCATTGGTCGCTGATCGATAATTTTGAATGGACTTTCGGCTTTACTCCGAGATTCGGCCTCGTAGAAATGAACTATGACACGATGAAGACCAGGATCAGGCCTAGCGCATACGAATATGCAAAGATCTGCAAGGAAAATGCGCTGGACGTTTGAAATATATAACATAGGCCTTTATGACCTTGAGCTGAAATTTTATTTTTAAATTTTGATTTATTATGTCTTGGATACTGATAACAATATTCGCTCATCTTCTTTCTTCAGTGGCGTACATCTTCGACAAGCACATAGTTACGGACACGAAGCTCAAGCCGATCAGCTATACTTTCTATTCGGGAATATTCCAGATATCATATATAGCCCTGATCCCATTCGTCGGATTCGTCCTGCCGGAAAATCCCATGATGATCCTGCTCGGAATCGGGGACGGAGCGCTTTTCATACTTGCTCTCCTTGTATTTTATAAAGGCTTGAAACTGGGAGAAGCTTCCAGGGTAATTCCGGTGGTCGGAGCATCTATCCCCATATTTACAGCATCGCTTGCATTCATTATACTTAACGAGAACCTTGATCAAAGACAATTATTAGCGTTCGCATTCCTCGTCCTTGGCGGATCATTGATCTCCGCGAAATTCAAATCCAGAAAACTGTACGCCATAAAAGGACTTGCACTTGCGATAACTTCCGGATTTCTGTTCGCATTATATTATACGCTGATGAAACTCCTTTATTCAAATTCTCACTTTGCCAGCGGTTTCATTCTGATACAGATCGGCGGATTCCTGGGGGCACTTCTTCTTGTCTTGATCAAAAAAAACAGGCCGGAGATATTTTCAATATCGAAGGGAAGTACGAAAAGCTCAACCAGCCTGTTTATCATTGCGAAAGTCGTCGCCGCGGTTGCTGCGCTGATGCTTAATTATGCGATTTCGATCGAAGGGAGCAAAATAACCGTGATCAACGCCCTTCAGGCGGTTCAATATATTTTCTTGCTTATTTTCGCCTTCATTCTGGCAAAAAAAATGCCGTCTTTCCTGAATGAACAATTCTCCAGATCGATCGCGGCGCAAAAGATCGTTTCAGTATTTATCATTGCAATAGGCCTTTACTTCCTAGCTTTTTAATTTTTATGAAATTGAGATCCTGGTCACTGAAATTCAAACTGTTTTATGCGGCTATTGTCATTATTCTGATCCTGATAATACTATTTGCAATGCCCCGAAACGGGGGAAATGTGACTTACGGAATAACTTATAGCAAGGATTTTGCAATTCATCTCAGCCTTGACTGGAAGGAAACGTACATTGCACTGCTCGATGATCTGGGCGTGAGGCAATTCAGGATACCGACATACTGGACTGAAACTGAAAGCGTGAAAGATTCATATTTTTTTGACGATATCGACTGGCAAATAAGCGAAGCAAAAAAAAGAAATGCGAAGATCATTTTGAATGTGGGCCAAAAACAGCCGCGATGGCCGGAATGCCACATTCCCGACTGGGCGATGGCTCTAGGCGCCGAGAGGCGGCAGGAAGAACTTCTTGAAATGATCAAACTGACCGTGGACAGATATAAAAACAATGACACGATCTCGAGATGGCAAGTTGAGAATGAACCATATCTTCAGTTCGGCAATTGTCCCAAATTCGATGAAGATTTCCTCGACAGGGAGATCGCGCTTGTAAAATCCATTGACAATACAAGGCCCGTCATAATATCTGACAGCGGCGAACTTGGAACATGGTATGGCGCCGGCAAACGCGCCGATATCCTTGGAACGACGCTATATAGAATAGTTTGGGATAAGTACCTCGGCTATGTGAAATATCCGATCTCGTCGCTTGTCTACAGGATCAAGGCGGCGGTCATCATGCTCACCACGGACGTAGACAAGATCATCATCGTAGAGCTGCAGGGGGAGCCTTGGGGCCCGAAAATGATCATAGAAACGCCCATCGAGGAACAATACAGGTCAATGGGAGTCGATCAATTTAAGAATAATATAGAATTCGTCAAAAAAGTGGAATTCTCGGAAGCATATCTCTGGGGCGGAGAATGGTGGTATTGGCTGAAAACGAAACATAACGACCCGAGAATATGGGATGAAGCCAGAAACATTTTTCAAAATAATAGTCAAAAATGATCAGCATATATAAAAAAACCCTCAAGGATAACCAACTTCTCAGCATCAATGACATCGAGAAAGGATGCTGGATATCAGTGACGGATCCGAGCAAGAGCGAGCTCGCAGATCTTGAAAGAAAGATGAATCTCGATGCCACCATCATGGAAGACGGCCTCGATGACAATGAAATACCGCGGATCCATCTGGAAAACGGAACATTTTATCTCATCATCAGGTTTCCAATGGAGGCGGACGGCAATATCATAACAGTGCCTCTTTTGGTTTGCGTTACAAGCGAAAACATCATTACAATGTGCAAAAGAGAGAGCAAGGTAATCGCAAAATTCATCGAAACCAAGCTGTCTTTCTGCACTACGCAGAAAACCCAGCTTCTTTTGAAGATCATACTTGAAATATTCGGCTGTTATGAGAACTTTCTATCCAGGATACTCAAAGATATCAAGCATAAAAAAATAAAGATCAACAATCTCAACAACAACGACATACTGTATCTTGTCCAGGAAGAAGAGACGCTGAATGATTTTGAAATGTCGCTGGCTCACAATATAAACGTATTGGAAAAGATATTGAGCGGAAGATATATAACGCTTTACGAGAAAGACAAAGATATAACCGAGGACCTGTTCATGGACAGCAAGCAGACGCTCGAAATGTCAAAAGTGGCGCTGAAATCGATCAGAAACATCCGCGAAGCATATTCGACAATACTCTCAAACGAATTGAACAAGGTTATCAAGGTCCTGACCGGGGCGACTATAGTTATAACAATTCCCAATATAGTCGGGAGCCTGTTCGGAATGAACGTTGCGGTTCCCTTCGCAAATGACAGCCTTGGCTTCTATTATATCCTGCTCATCATTGCCGTTCTTTCGCTACTCATGTATATAGTGCTTTTCAGGAGAAAGTGGATCTAAAGCGACACTTTCCGCGATCCTTCGCAATACTTGACTAACATTCGAATTGGATGTATCATACAGTTGTAGTTTGAAAATACGCATAAATAGCCCTCGGTGAGGCTGTTTTAAATTAGAGAATAATTAAATATATTGCATATGAACATAATTAAAAGCCTGAAAAACTATATAGTTGACGTGAAAACGGAAACAAGAAAAGTCAGCTGGCCGACAAAAAAAAGAGCCACCAGAGATTCCGCGATCGTTGTTTTTATAAGCGTCGCGATGGCTGTTTTTTTGGGTGGTGTAGATTATCTTCTGACATATCTCATAGAGACATATATAGTTAAATAGAACTGACTACTTTAAGTATTAAGAAAATAATATGCCAAAACAAGTTGCTGATTTCGGAAAAAATTGGTATGTACTTCACACTTATTCGGGATATGAAGACAATGTGTGCAGGAATCTGAAACAGAGAATCGAATCGATGGGCATGGAAGATAAAATATTCAATGTTCTCGTTCCAAAAGAAAAGAAGATCAAGATCAAAAACGGAAAACGAAAAGTCATAGAAGAAAGGATATTTCCCGGCTATGTGCTCGTTGAAATGATCGTAACGGACGACTCGTGGTATGTGGTAAGAAACACGCCGAACGTTACAGGATTCGTCGGTTCAGGAACAACGCCGACTCCGATCTCCGATGAAGAAATGACCTCGCTGAAACGCAGAATGGGCGTCAAGGAGCCGAAATATAAGATAGATGTTTCTCAGGGAGACATCGTCAAGGTCATCGACGGGCCGTTCAAAGATTTCGACGGAAAAGTCGATGCGATAGATGAAGAAAAAGGAAAGGTTAAAGTGCTGGTTCAGATGTTCGGCAGAGAAACACCCCTTGAACTGGATTTCCTTCAGATCAAGAGAATATAATAAGTCGTAATAAATATTAACAACAATTAAATATATGGCAAAAAAAGTTTTAAAACAGATAAAGCTGCAGATACCGGCGGGAAAAGCGAATCCGGCGCCACCTATCGGCCCGGCATTGGGACAAGCGGGAGTCAATATCCAGGAGTTCTGCTCGAGGTTCAACAATGAATCCAAAGATAAGATGGGAGATGTCATACCGACAATCATTACAGTATATGAGGACAGATCTTATACATTTGTCATGAAAACCCCTCCTGCATCAGGTCTTCTCAAGAAAGCCGCAGGAGTCGAGAAGGGCTCAAAAGAACCCCAGAAAGATAAAGTCGGGAAGATCACAAAGAAACAGCTGGAAGAAATTGCAAAAGTAAAAATGCAAGATCTGAATGCGAACGATCTCGAGGGTGCAATGAATACGATCGCAGGAACAGCAAGGAGCATGGGGATCAAGATCGAAGAATAACCAGATTAATCGTAAGCATGGTCATGAAGCCGCTCACAAACAAAGCAAAGGTCATAATACTGCTTATTGCTATTGCGATCATTGCAGTTGCTGTCGTATTTTATACAAAGAATACAGCTTCTAAGAATAAGAATGACGCAAAGACGCTCATATCTTATTCAACCAGCAAAAACAGCTCGACGGTTTTTGACGCTCTTACGGAGTACGGCAAAGCCAATAACATAGAGATAAAATCAAGCATCGACAATCGGTATGGAGTATTTGTTGAAAGCATCGGCGGAATTAAAAACGGAGATGAAGGAAAATATTGGCAATACTATATCAATAACACGCTTGGCGATGTCGCCGCAGACAAAAAAGCAATAGGCAAGAACGATGTCGTCGAATGGCGATTTGAAAATGTTCCATTCTAAATAAAAATAATTTGATCAAAATGCTGAATATCAATGCGAAAACAAAGTTTATCTGTGCAATGATATTGATCGGCTCGGGAGTGACGGGAAGATTTTTGCTGGTAAGCTATTCCGGGATACCGAACCTTGAAATAATATCGGCACTGTCGCTCATTGCAGGAATATACATCGGCGGTGTTTATGCGGCGATCGTTCCTATTTCAATCGTTTTTCTGAGCGATCTTGTTATCGGAAACAACTATATTTTCGTTTTTACATGGACAGCATTTGCGATCATAGGAGTATTCGGTTCTTTGTTCAAAGATAAATTCAAAAGCATAAAACTCGGCAATTCAATTGCGCTTGCGATATTATCGGCAACATTTTTCTATGTTTATACGAATTTCGGATGGTGGCTGATGTCGGGAATGTACGAACACAGCTTGAATGGGTTGATCAGCTGTTATGCCGCAGGTCTGCCGTTTTTCAGAAACAATATTCTAGGTAATCTGATCTTCGTACCTTCTTTCATATATATGTTCCAGATGCTTTGGAAACATAGCCAAGCCGATATAGCGCTCAAAGCAATCAAGCATTATAACTAATTTATTATGTAATACGGTCGCAAGGTTGCATTTTGAAAGAAAGACATTATGAGCCTTGAAACCATCCCGAAGCTGAGAATGTTCGGGAATGTAACAAGGAAAAGGCGCTAATATAAATGTATTAGAAAAAATACGAGGGCAGGAATGAGGAGCTGAAGACGGAAATCAACAGGATCAGAAAATTTGCCGCACTTCCTAAAAACGAGGCAAAAAAAGCGGAGTGGGAACGCAGTCCCGAGATCATACAGAGAGCATATGATCATCCGCGGGAAGAGAAATGCGATTATGAAACACGCGATATGGACGGCGATCATTGATGGAAAACAATTAAGTCTTTATTATATAATTAACATCGTGGGAGTGCCTTTAGCGGGTACGATTGAACCACTAATCAAACAATATGTACAAATCAAAACGTTACAGAGAGATCAAAAAAAGAATAGACAGCGATAAGCGATATAGCCTGGACGAAGCGGTAAAGCTTTTGGTGAAAAACGCTACAGCGAAATTCAACGAAAGCGTGGAAGTCCATGTCAGAACCGGCATCGATCCAAAAATGGCAGATCAGCTTATCAGGGGAACCGTGGTTCTTCCGAACGGAACCGGCAAAGAAAAGAAAATAGCTGTGTTCGCCGAAGGGGAAAAGGCAATGGAAGCAAAACAGGCCGGAGCCGACCTGGTCGGAGGCCAGGATCTGATCGACAAGATCAAACAGACCAAAGAAACCAATTTCGATATTTCAGTCGCAACGCCGGATATAATGAAAAAAATGGCTGTAATTGCAAAGGTCCTTGGACCGAAAGGGCTTATGCCTTCTCCGAAGACCGATACAGTCACATTCGACATCAAAAAGACGGTTGAACAGCTCAAAAAGGGCAAGATCAGCTTCAAGAACGACGATACGGGCAATATCCATCAGCTTGTCGGAAAAATATCATTCGGCGACGAGAAACTGAAGGAAAATATCGCATTCTATATCCAGGCTATCAGAGAAGCCAGACCGGCGGGAGTTAAGGGAGAATACATCAAAGATATTATCATAACCTCAACTATGGGCGCAGGCATTAAAGTAAGCTAACTGAAATTGTTTTTTTATAGACATATTTCAAAAGAAACCGACAACATTAATCATTTGTCGGTTTCTATATAGACCGCAGCAGGTGATCCGATTAATCAAGGTAATATAAGTTTTCAAAATGTCCAAAACAAATATAAAAAAATCCGGAGCGATCCCTTCGCAGCTCATGAGACAGATGATATCGCGAGGCGAGATCGTGAAGGCAAAAAATGACAGCATTCAACCGGCAAGCATTGATCTATGCGTAAGCGATGAAGGATACAGAATGAAAGGGACATTCCTTCCCAAAAAGGGAGAGTCCGTGCGCGACATCATAAAAAATGAATCCCTGTATAGGATCAACCTCTCGAATCCGCTGGAAAAAAGTGGCGTCTATCTCATAAAACTGATCGAGAGCCTTGCGCTTTCTCCCGAGATCTTTGCGATAGCTTCGAGCAAGAGCTCAACCGGACGCGTTGATCTTCAGACCAGGCTGATCGTTGATGATAATTCGCGATTTGACGACGTGCCCTGCGGATACGAAGGAGAGCTATGGCTTCAGGTCATTCCGAAATCTTTTCTGATAAAATTGAACAGCGAAGATAAATTGAATCAGCTCCGGTTCTTCAATGGAGACGCAAAGCTGTCACGCGATGAACTGCTGAAGCTTTACATATCTGAAAATCTTCTCGTCGATGATAATTTACGACCCATCGATTCAGATCAGAAACTTACTCAGAACCAAGGATGCAATCTGACGATGTGCATCGACCTTGAAGGATCCGGGAATTCGAACATAATCGGATATAAGAATCTTCTCGTGGACCAGGTTTTGGATTTTTCAAAAAGAAACTACTATGATATGAATGATTTTTTTGAGCCCATAGCTAAACCGAGAGATGGAAAACTGATCTTGGAAAAAGGATCGTTTTATATTTTTTCAACCAAAGAGATGATCAGAGTACCGCGGAATTATTCCGCCGAAATGATCGCTTATGACATTTTTACGGGAGAATTCAGGAGCCACTATGCGGGATTTTTCGATCCCGGGTTCGGATATGGCGAAAAAGGGGAAATAAAGGGACGGCAGGCCGTGCTGGAGGTGAGATCCTTTGACAGCAATTTTATTTTTCGCGACGGACAACCGATATGCCAGATGAATTATGAGAACCTCGTGGAATCGCCCGATTTTGTCTATAGCGAGAAGATCGGATCTCATTATGCAAACCAGAAAGGTCCAAAACTGAGCAAACATTTCAAATAGAAAGCGGGAGGATCGATTTTGTTTTTATCTGATACTATGTTAATTGATCTACTATGAGCGATTTAGGCAATAGCAAGTGGCCGTTATACAAAGACACAATGCTTATTTTTGGCAATCCCAAAAGCCAGGTTGGCATCTGCACGCTATGGACAAAAAAAGAGCTCGTTGCCGAAAAATTGGATCAAAATAAGTTTGCCGTCATGGGCAATCTTTATTCGCCGAGAAAAGGGATCAGTTTTTTATTTCGCAATCTGCTCGCAAATCCCAATATACGCCACCTGATCATTTTGGGCCTCGACAATTCCAAAAGCGGCCAAGCGCTAGCTGATTTTTTTGATGGCGGATTTGAGAGATTCGAAGATGAGAAAACCAATACCATATATTGGAAAATAAGGAGCGGAGTCGATAACCGGATAGATTACGAAATCGACAAAGCCGCGCTGGATCTGCTGAGAGTAAATATTAATTTTATCGACTTGAGAAAAGAAAACGATCTTTCAAAAGTGCAAAGCATCATCAACAATTTAAAACAAGACCTCGAGTCTTACGCCTCAAAGCCGCTTCTTTTTCCGGATCCCGAGAAAAGCGATATAAATATGTATCCCTCCGAGCCAGCTGTCCATGTCGTTCGAGGCGCAAAAATTTCCGAAGTATGGGTTAAGATCCTTGATGAAATAATCAGATTCGGAGTAACTGACAAAACCTCATATCAAAACCGGCAGAAAGAGATCCTGGACCTTACGTCGATCATAACCGACGAGGATCCGGAAAATTTGCAAATTCCCGAATGGCTCCCGAATGACCGCGATCATCTCAGGAACTATCTGCCGACGATCCTGACCGCAAAATGCCCGGCTGGAGCTTCTTATACATATGGATCCAGAATGCGCAGCTATTTCGGAGTTGACCAGGTCCAAAAGGCTGTGGATGAGCTCCTTCATGAAAAATACACCAGAAGGGCCGTGATCAATCTTTTGGATCCGAGAGTGGACTGCAACAGCAAAAATCCTCCTTGCCTGAACCATTGCTGGTTCCGAATTCAGAATGACAAAATATATCTTGTAGCAACGATCAGAAGCAATGATATGTTCGAAGCGTGGCCGGAAAATGCATTCGGCCTGCGCATGCTTCAATTTTTGGTGTACAAGTCCATTCTTGCCAAATATCCCGAAGTAAAGCTTGGGGATCTCGTCATCCATTCCCAATCCGCTCATATATACGATGACTCTTGGGATGAAGCGAAGAATATCATCCAGAACCATTATATTGAAACAGTCAAGCATCCAAGGAATGAAATAGATCCAAGGGGGAATTTTCTCATTAAAACCGATGACGACGAGATCATTGTCGAACATTATTCGCATGACGAGCTTCTTCTTTCATCGTATAAGGGAAAAAATGCCATGTTGATCTATCTGAGGATATCCAGAGACAGAGCCATCTCCAATATCAATCATGCTATTTACCTCGGAACAGAGCTTCAGAAGGCTGAGGAATCGATAAGATTGCGGATTCAATATGAACAAGATAAAGACCTGAAGTATAAACGAAAATAAACCCATCTCCGCCGCCTGCACCGGACGCAAACAGCCACATCAATACAATGACGATTTGACGAAATGCCGGTGTGTGGTCTATACTGAAATCAGGAATGATTGCATGATAAAAAACGATCGAAAGCAAATAATTCTAAATAAAAAAACCCTGGTCCGATTATAAAGAAACAAATAAAAATTAGATTTAAATCAACGATTGTGCTTTTCTATTGTGCATTATTGTTATGAACTGAGCCTATCCATCATTTGATTTGGAAGGTTTTTATTTTATGCAAATTCAGATCTTGCCACAAGAATTATGTATGCTCGAATCAGGAATCGGTGCGATTTTAGTTCTTTTTCATTCGAGGAATATAATGCATGTTGAATTGGCGCCAACGAGGCGAGATCCTGACTTCCGAAGTTATGCGCTATCTGTTATAATTGTACTATACAATATCAAATCAAATGAAGAACTATAACCCTAAAGGCAAATTAATCGTGATTGATGGCATTGACGGAGCGGGAAAAGCCACTCAAACGAAACTTCTTCTGGAAAAACTCAAGGAGTCGGGCAAGGCCGCAGAAACCATGGACTTTCCTCGATATTATGATAATTTCTTCGGGAAACTGATCGGAAGATTCCTGAATAATGAATTTGGAGACGCGCCGAATGTAAATCCATATCTTGCATCCGTCCTTTATGCAGCAGACAGATTCGAATCAAAGGAAAAAATATCCGCCTGGCTGAAAGACGGCAAAATAGTCATATTGGACAGATATGCTTCTTCGAATCAGATCCATCAGGGAGGAAAGATACATGATACAATTGAAAAGGAGACCTTCCTAAAATGGCTTGAAGAAATGGAATTCGAAGTGTTTAAAATACCGAAACCCGATGCGATTATCTTTCTCAATGTGCCTTACGATTATTCCAAGGACCTTTTGAAGAAAAAATCGGCACGAGATTATATAAAAAAAGCCAAAAACGACAAAGTCGAGAAAGATAAACAATATCAGACATCTTCATATATCCAATCACTGGACCTTGTAAAAAAATACAATAATTGGCTGGAAATAAATTGTGTTGAAAATAATGAATTGCTCCCGCCTGATAAAATAAGCGATCTCGTCTGGAATAAATTGAAAAATATTATTTAATACCCCGAGAATGAAAACAATTGGAATTGTGAAAGTGAATGATGATGCCAGGATCCCGTCATATGCTCATGCGGAAGATGCGGGAATGGATCTTTTTTCAAACGAAAATGACTATATGTTGAAAGCTGGAGAAAGAAAAGGCTTTTCGACCGGAATAAAAATGGAGATTCCCGATGGCTATGCAGGGCTCGTCTGGGATAAAAGCGGCCTAGCTTTCAAAAATGGCATTAAAACGATGGCTGGGGTTATTGATTCGACTTATAGGGGAGAGATAGTGATAATTATGATAAATCTCGGAGATTCCGGATATCTGGTGGAGAAAGGCTCCAAAATAGCACAAATGATAGTACAAAAAATTGAGCATTTCGAGCTTTCTGTTCAGACTTCCATTGAAAATACATCCAGAGGAGAAAAAGGATTCGGAAGTACCGGTCTAAAATAATGTTTATTTGAATACACACAGTATTGATTTATGAACATACGTTATCCACATGACATTGATTTTGTAGTTTTTTGATATTGTGTTATAATTATATTTAGTTTGCGACGAGCTGTCTTTCTAATGATACTAATAAAATAAAAAACATGAAGGTTCTCATGTTTGGATGGGAATTTCCTCCGTTCAACAGCGGAGGATTGGGAACCGCTTGCTATGGAATAACAAAGGCGCTGTCCGGTAAAGGCGTTCAAGTAAATTTTGTAATGCCCCGGACTGTCAATGTTAAAGAAGACTTTCTGAACCTGATTTCCACCAATCTACCAAAAATAAAAATAAAAGAAATAGATTCTCTTCTTGTTTCTTATATAACGTCTCAGAACTACAGGAGAAGGTTTTTGGAGTTGGATAAAGACGTTAGAACGTTCTATTGCAGCAATCTTATCGAAGAAGTTTACAGATATGCGGTTGCGGCGGAAGGCATCGCAAGAGATGTGCGGCATGACATAATCCATTCTCACGATTGGATGACGTTCCCGGCCGGCATAGCGGCAAAGAGAATCTCGGGAAAACCTCTTGTTGTGCATGTGCATTCCACGGAATTCGACAGGTCTGCCGGACATGGTGTAAATCCCGAAGTTTATAAGATCGAGAGAGAGGGGATCGAGAAGGCCGATCGGGTGATAGCAGTCAGCAGGTACACAAAAGACAAGATCATGCGAAATTATAATATTGACGGAAGCAAGATCGACGTTGTATATAATGCGATTTATAAAAATGAATTCTCTTCCCAATCCGATTGCAAGAGCCAGTTCAATTTTATGGGAAAAAAGATCGTGCTTTTCCTCGGAAGACTTACATTGCACAAAGGACCCGACTATTTCCTTTCTGCCGCAAAGAAAGTATTGGACAGAAATAATAATGTAATTTTCGTGATCGCTGGATCCGGGGACATGGAACACCAGGTGATCGAACAAGCTTCCGAAATGGGAATTGCCGATAAGGTTCTGTTTACGGGATTTCTCAGGGATGCTCAGCTCCGGAAGATCTATAAGATGGCGAATTTATATGTGATGCCGTCCGTTTCCGAGCCATTCGGGATCACCCCGCTTGAAGCGATCGCCAGCGGAACTCCGGTGATCGTTTCGAAACAATCCGGCGTGAGCGAGGTGCTTGATCATTGCCTGAAAGTCGATTTCTGGGACGTGAATGAAATGGCCAACAAAATCATATCCGTATTGGAAAACCAGGAGCTTGAGGATTGCCTGTGCGGCAACAGCTTCAAAGAGATCGATAAATTGAGATGGGAATTTTCAGCAGACAGAATAATTGATATCTATAACAGCTTAACAAGAGCAAACGCCATACATCATGGCCAATAAAAACTAAAACCATGCCTTCAGTGTGTTTTTATTTTCAAGTTCATCAGCCTTTCAGAATAAAAAGATATTCCGTTTTTGACATTGGGTCCGATCATAATTATTTCGACGACACTAATTTGAATGAAAAAGGAACAAGAGCGGTCATCGATAAGGTATCAAAAAAGTGCTATCTCCCCACAAATGAGATCCTATATGATTTGATCAGAAGAAATCCGGAATTTAAAATAAGCTATTCATTTTCAGGAACAGCAATTGAGCAGATGGAAATGTTTGCGCCCGAAGTATTGGAATCATTTGTGAAACTCGCAAAAACGGGAAATGTTGAGATCCTTGATGAAACATATTATCACTCACTATCATTTTTCTATTCTGACGAAGAGTTCATCAGGCAAGTCGAACTTCACAGGAGCAAAATAAAGGAAGTATTCGGACTCGAACCGAAAGTATTCCGTAACACTGAACTTGCCTACAACAATGAGCTGGCCGCCTTGATTGAAAGTATGGGATATAAAGGGATAATTGCCGAGGGATGGGATTATTATTTGGGGCATAGATCGCCGAACTTTCTGTATAAACCCAAAGGCACGCGAAAGATCAAACTTCTGCTTAAAAATTATAAGCTTTCAGACGACATTGCATTTAGATTTTCAAATAAAGGCTGGGCGGAATATCCGCTCTATGCACCGAAATTCTGCCAGTGGGTGAATTCGATAAACGGCAACGGAAATACGGTGAACCTATTCATGGATTATGAAACATTTGGAGAGCACCAGTGGGAGGACAGCGGAATATTCAATTTCCTCAGAGCGCTCCCAAGCGAGCTCCTGAAGCATCCGGATAACAACTTCAAAACGCCTTCGGAGCTGGTCGATTCATACAGCACCATGGATGAAGTGGATGTACATGGCATATTGACATGGGCGGACACTGAGAGAGATCTTTCCGCCTGGACGGGAAATTCAATGCAGAAATCAGCACTCAGAAAGATCTATGAAATCGAAGAAGATGTGATCAATGCCAATGACAAGAAGCTTCTCGATGACTGGAGGAAAATGCAGACCAGCGATCATTTCTATTACATGTGCACAAAATGGTTCTCGGATGGAGACGTTCACAAGTATTTCAGTCCATACGAATCGCCATATGAAGCATTTATAAGCTATATGAACGTATTGAACGACTTCAAAATTCGATTATTGGAATTTAAAAATAATTAAGTAATAATAAAAAAAACAATATGGCAAGAAAAACACAAAAACCGGATCTCGTTACAGTCGATGGGGATCTGTGCTTCTGGATCAACAACGGCCCGGCCCTGAGAAACATGAAGGATCTCTCGGATGCGCTCAAGAACATCAGCGAGGAATCATATGCCTATCATGTGAATTCCGAAAAAAATGACTTCGCGAACTGGGCATTGAATGCGCTTCAGGATGAGACGCTTTCATTAAAGCTATCTAAATCAAAAAACGTAAAAGCAGCCATCAAGGCGGTGGATGACAGATTGAAAAAATACAACGTATAGTCAATTCATCATTGCCTGTACGAGAATATTGTATAACTTTCTATCATTAACATAGAACTATGTCAAAAAAGATAGCTATTATTGAAGATGACATCGAGATAAGTGATATGTACAAGATCAAACTGGAGCTCGGCGGGTATGTGATTGTCAGTGCAGAAAATGGCACCGATGGATTGAAGTTGATAAAGTCAGAAAAGCCTGACCTGGTTTTGCTTGATCTTCTGCTTCCAGAGAAGGATGGCTATGAGGTGATGGAAGAACTGAAAAAATCCAATGATCCATACATAAAATCACTGCCTATTGTGGTCATTTCAAACCTATCGAACGAAGACGACATCCTTGAAGCCAAAAATCTGGGCGCTACGGATTTTCTCGTAAAAGCAAAGATCAATCCGGCAAGTGTTTTGGAAAAAGTGAATCTGGTGCTTCAAGCTAAATAATTTTGTTAGAAAAAAAGGATCGAAGAAGTAAGCTTCTACGGCAATGTGTATATAACACAATAAAATGAAGCTTCTTGTTTTATATAAAAAAATAACACTGAATAATAAGGATGAAGCAAGAGCAAGAGCTTGTCATCACCAAACAGAAACAGAACATTGTTCTGATGTTTTTTGTTGTTTTGCATCTATGTATTCATAAAGGCATAGGGACATCGACCAGGTTACTTTGCCTTATTTTCTGAGACTCCTCAGGAAACCTCCTCGCCTTCTCTAAATTCAGAAAAGGTTTGTTTATGATCTGTAATAATTCCTATTACCGATACAAGAAAAAATTGAGATATGGATTTAAACCAGATAATATATTTTTAGGAATATTAAAGAAGAAACATATCGATTGCTTTTGTTAAATTACATAATTATGCTATAATAAATTAGATTATCGAAACAAACTAGATAATGTCGTTTTGTAATGTAAACAATGCCACACATAAAAATCGAAAATGCATGCGTCATATATAATGAAGGATCCGATAATCAGGTCAATGCTTTGATGGATGTAAATTTTGAGATCAAGCCTCAGGAATATGTCATAATATTCGGACCTTCAGGTTGTGGAAAATCCACATTATTGAACCTGATCGCGGGACTTGAAAAACCAACAAGAGGCAAGGTTATTATCAACGAACAGGACATAAGTCAGATGGATGCCAATGAATTCGCAAGATTCCACTGTACTTCGATCGGAATGGTATTCCAGGCGTATAACCTTCTATCAAGCTTGAGCGTGATCGACAATATACTTCTTCCGCAAATATTCCTAGGTAACGCCAACAGAAAAGAAAGAAGAGAGAAAGCGGTCAAGCTTTTGGAAAAATTCGGCATAACGTCGCAAGCCAACAGGATACCAACCGAACTATCCGGAGGCCAGCAACAGAGGATTGGAATAGCAAGAGCCCTTATCAATGATCAGCCGATATTGCTTGCCGATGAACCAATCGGAAACCTTGACTCCAAGTCTGCGCAAAACGTTCTGAAGATCTTTGACGACCTGAACAAGATCGACAAAAAGACTTTTATAATGGTCACCCACAATCCCGAAAATCTGGAATATGCCGACAGAGTTTTTTATATGAAAGACGGACGCATCGAGCATGAGGTTGTGAACAAGAAAAAAAATAAAAAGAATACAGAGAAAGGCGGCGCGAAGGAAAGGGAATTCGAACTTTTGATGAGATCGTTTCCCGGACTTTCGGAAGCTCAGCTTCATATGCTTATGATCCCGTTCAAAGCGAAAATACTTTCCGAATATCTGCTGACAAAAACCAACGTAGATCAGAATCAGAGGCTCGAAGAATTTATCAGAAACAGAATAATTGGAAAATTCAAAAGAGAAGAATTGAGATTAATGCTCGACAGATCGATCGAAGACGGAGGCGTGGGGCTTGACGAAAGAACGGCTACGGATTTTTCACACGGAGTTGAAAAAGTGCTGGACAACGCAGAGATCATTCAAAGCGATCTCAGCGGCATTTCATCCAAGCTCGGATATAAAGACTCCAGACTTAAAGCAAAACTTTTTGTCCGATATTTCAAAAGAGCATTTCTCGACAACACCACGCGGGAACAGATCAATCGGCTCGAAGATCTTTTGGAAAAACGATTGCTGAATGAAATAGGACATGAATTATTCGCCGAAAAGCTTGACTTGCCGTTCAAGGAGGGCGGAGTGGGACTGGACAAGAGAGTAGTCAGGAAGCTCATCAAGGAGTTTGAGATAACATTGCTTGTGAAATTCGGCATAAAAAAAGAATAACCTTTAATGTGATATAAAAGTGCTAACAAGAGATATCCTACAACTTGCAACGAGGGTATTCAAGACGAACAAGCTTAGAACTCTTCTTACGATCTTGGGTATCGGCGTGGGAATCGGAACAATATTGTTCTTGGTGTCTCTCGGATTCGGCTTGCAAAAACTGATATTGGAGCAGATTACAACATCCGATGCGCTTTCGACGCTGGACATATTCTCCGAAAACGCCGAACTCGTCGACCTCAACCAGGAAACTTTTCAAAAAATAGAGGCGACTGCGGATGTGGTCGAAGTCAGCCCGATGCTGAACATCCCTGCGCAGATCGAGATCAACAGCTTGAGTAGCGGAATAACAGTTAATGCGATCAAGGCGTCATATTTGAAGCTTTCCGGAATAGAAATGAAGGCTGGAAGATCATTCACCGATGGAGAAACGAACAAGATCATAATATCGTCCGCGATCCTGAAGTCTTTCAACATCGAAAACGACAGCGATGCAATTTCTTCAATTGCAGCGCTGAAATTATATCTTCCAAGGAAAACCGACGAATTATCGCCAGCCGCATCCGAAGATGTCGAGGAGGTAAATCTTCCAAATGATTTTGAGGTTGTCGGAATCGTAGATGATGATTTCTCGGCGTTCGCATATGTACAGCTATCAGACATCGACTATCTGAATCTTCCAAGTTTTTCCAGGGCAAAAGTTAAAATTTCCAATCAAAATAAAGTTGAGGGGGTGCGCGAAAAATTGATAAATATGGGATTCAGCGTTTCATCGCTCTCTGATACGATCGATGAGGCCAATAAGATATTCCAGGCAGTCCAAATCGTTCTGTCCCTGTTCGGAGCCGTCGCACTTATAGTATCTGCAATCGGAATGTTCAACACTATGACCATTGCGCTTCTGGAAAGAACGCAGGAAATCGGCGTTATGAAATCGCTTGGAGCCTCCAGGAGCGATATTTGGAAGCTGTTCCTCGTCGAGTCCGTGCTTATCGGATTCCTCGGAGGCGTCAGCGGCATAATGCTGGGGGTGGGAGCGGCAGCGGTCTCCAATTTCGCAATCAACAGGCTTGCATCGTCTTTGGGCGGAGAGTCCGTAAATTTGTTCTTTACTCCGATCGAATTCGTTATAACCATCCTAAGTTTTTCGACAATAGTCGGATTCATGACCGGACTCTATCCCGCAAGACGCGCCTCAAGGCTCAATCCACTGGACGCATTACGATATAAATAAATTATCGTTATAAAACAAAAACAAATGAAAAATTCACCAAAAGTAGCGTTAATCGAAGATGACATCGATCTCTTGGAAATGTTCAAGTTGAAATTAAAGCTGGAAGGCTTTAACACCGTAACGGCAGAGGACGGCGTTGCGGCCATCAAACTCATCCAAGATGAGATACCGGATGTTATCCTGCTCGACATGCTGCTTCCACTGAAAGACGGATTTGAGGTCCTAAGAACAATCAAGGGATCCGGCGACCGAAAGATCAGATCGATACCCATCATCGTAATAACAAACTTATCAAGCGACGAAGATATCTATGAGGCAAAAAAACTGGGAGCGTCGGAATATCTAGTAAAAGTGGACATAACTCCCGCTGACGTCATATCGAAAATAACAGATATGCTATACAAAAAAAGTAATAAAAAACGATAGTACATAAATTATCTGAACATTTAATTTATTATAATAAAACAAAAATATGAAAAAATTTAAAAAAGAAGCGTATATCGAGCAATACGAAAAAAACTTGGCGATCTTCGGGCTGTTCGTCTTCATCGTATTTGGTGTGATCTTCATGACCTTTCTCTTGCCAAGCATATACAATATCAAGAACAACCCGAATACAGCGCCTGATAACAACGCATCCGTATCGACATATAATACGAAGCAGAACCTGAACAGCTATAAGTCCGGTTTAGCATCCGCTAAAAACACAAACTACTCTGAGGCTTTGAGCTTCTTCGAAAGCGCCGTTGAAAAAGAGCCGAATAACATAGAATATCTCACGGAGCTTGCGATGACGCATTATCGCTTAAAAAATTATGATAAGTCAACGGAGATCTACAACAGAATAATAAGCCTTGAAAAAAATAATGTTTTTGCGTATAATAGTATTGGGAACAATTATTGGATCAAAAAGGATTTCACAAACGCGGAAACATCTTTCAGAAAAGCAATACAGATAGATCCATATTCGATCCCAAGTTACAGCAATCTTGCGTTAATGCTGGACGAGCTTGGAAGAAAACAGGAAGCGATAAATGTCTTGAGCCAGGGGCTGGCGGCCAATGAGAACAACTCAGAACTGAAAATATTACTCAGGATCCTGCAATAACGAATGCAGGCGATTCGCGTGATTAGCGGATAGTCAGAAATACAGCATTCGTTTCACATGAACGGCCGGCTTGGTCTATAATATTCAATGTTTAAAATTCAAACCAAGAAATAATCACTTTTTTCCGTAATTATCAATACAAAAATGACAATTCAAAAAAAACAAATAAAGGCGGATATGCTTTTCGAGATGTCGTGGGAAGTATGCAATAAAGTTGGAGGCATCTTTACGGTTTTGAGCTCCAAGGCGAGGCACATGAAAGAATACTATGATGATAATTACTTCTTGGTCGGTCCATATATCGCAGAATCTACAAGATCATCCTTCAAGGAAGAGTCTGTACCCGAAATATACAAAGACAGCTACAACCAATTAAAGGAAAAGGGGATCATCATCCACTTCGGAACTTGGCTTGTAGAAAGCGAACCTCAAGTTATTCTGGTTGACTACAGAAACTACTGGTCTGCAGTAAATGAGATCAAAAAAGATATATGGGACAACTACGGTCTTGATTCCTTGAATAGTCCTTATGACTTCAATGAACCGGTCCTATGGAGCTGGGCTGTGGGAATATTAATGGAGAACATCATGAAGGTCCATTCGAAAAAGACCATTGTTTTGCATGCTCATGAATGGCTTTCGGGCGGAGCGATCCTATATTTGAAGAAGAACAAGATAAACGTTGCAACTGTCTTTACGACGCATGCGACAACTCTTGGCAGGACCATAGCCGGGCACGGAGGCGATCTTTATTCGATTCTCGATAAAATAAACCCGAGAGATGAGTCATATAAATATGGCGTGAACGCCAAACACGACCTTGAAAAAATAACCGCGCACGCTGCGGATGTGTTTTCGACAGTAAGCCAGATCACCGCGCTGGAATCGAAGTATATATTGGAGAAAGATGCCGACGTGCTGCTTCCAAACGGCCTTGATATGTCGAAATTCCATAGTTTTGAAGAACTGACATTGAAACATAATGCCTATAGAACAAAGCTCAGAGAGTTTGTCTTATATTATTTCTACCCATATTACAATATAGATCTGAAAAACAGCTTGTTCTTCTTTACGGCCAGCAGATACGAATTTCACAATAAAGGCCTGGACATATTCATCGAATCGCTGGGAAGGCTGAACGATAAACTGAAAAAGGACAAGAGTAAAAAAACCGTCATTACATTCTTCTGGATACCGGCGTCCATAAACAGCATCCGGCAAGACCTCATCGAAGCAAGAGAATCTTTCCAGGATCTGAAAGATCTACTCGAGGAAAATCAGGAAGAGATCAAAGAAAATCTGTTATATACGCTATCTTCACAGAAAGAGATCAATGAAAAAAATATTATAGGCAGCGATTCATCCCTGGAACTTAAAAGGAAGATAATGCAGCTTAGATCAAAAAGCGGGAGAGCGCCAGTGTCAACTCACGAATTGATCGACCCGGATAACGATCCGATAATGAAAGCGTTCAAGCAGGCAGGCCTTCTTAACAGCGAAGAAGACAGGGTCAAGGTTATTTTTTATCCCATCTATTTGAGCGGTGCGGACGGACTTAGCGATCTGGACTACTATCAGAGCATTCAAGCCTGCCATCTTGGAGTATTCCCTTCTTATTATGAACCCTGGGGCTACACCCCGCTCGAGACCGCGGCGCTCGGCGTCGGTTCCCTGACAAGCAACTTATCCGGATTTGGACGGTACTTTTATGAAAAATTACACGACATTGAATTGCCGGGCATATATATTCTTGATATAGAAAAAACCAAAAGGGAGGAAATGATGAATACATTCGTCGATATCCTGTATAACTACACCAATCTGGACAAAAGAGGCAGGATCGACAACAAGATCCAGGCAAGAAAGGTAGCCTTTATGGCAGATTGGAAGATATTTGCGGAAAATTATATCGACGCCCACAATATGGCGGTTTCAAAAATCAATAAATAACTCACGCACAAAACATGATCGAGCTTCGAAAGGACTATATACTTGACAGATGGAGCTATATTGCGCTTGATCGGGAAAACAGGCTGAAGCAATTTAAGGAAAGCGGAGACAGCAAGACGGAGGGCGTTTGCTTCTTTTGCCCGGGAAATGAAAACATGACTCCTCCCGAAATTGGCCGGATCGGTACAGCGGATTCGTGGAAAATAAGATGGTTTCCAAATAAATTTCCAATTACCGAGAGCAGCGTCCAAAGCAATATCGATTTTGGCAAAAAGTTTTTTACAAAAGGAAACGCATTCGGATATCATGAGGTGATCGCGGAGACTGCTGACCACAAAAGACAGCTTTGGGATCTTGATGAATCGGAATTATGCGAACTATTAAAAGTATATGGGTCAAGGATCCGTGAATTATCGAAAAAAGATGGAGTTAAATATGTCCAGCTGTTTAAAAATAGCGGAAGCGAAGCGGGAACTTCCATTATACATTCGCATACGCAGATAGTAACAACAAGCATGATCCCGGAGTCCGTAGTTGAAAAAATAGCAGCCACAAAAAGATTTGAGTCATGTCCATACTGTGAAATCATAGAGATCGAAAAGAACAGTGAAAGATTCATATATGAAAACGATGATTTTATTGTTTTTGCGCCATTTGCACCGAGATTCAACTATGAAACATGCATATTTCCGAAGAAACACTGCAAGGGAATATCCGATCTGCAAGAAAAAGAATATGCAAATTTGGCTTCCGCATTCAAAAAAATCCTATCAAAACTTGCATTACTGAATGCACCATATAATTTCTGCCTGCATCATTCTACGGAAAGCGCAGATCTGCATTTTCACTTTGAAATAATGCCGAGACTGAATAAGTGGGCGGGTTTTGAACTGGCTACTGATTCATATGTAATTACAGTGTCACCGGAAAATGCAGCTAAGTTTTTTAAAGAATAATCGCATGATGAAAAAACCGCTTATATCATTATCCGACATACCCGATGCGATCATGGGGCTTTGTCTTATATTCGGAATCGGCTCGGTTTTCGGATTGCTCGTCTTTGCGTCATTCGAGATCGAGAGGACTAAGGTTTTGGAGGCAAGAGAATCGACATCTCTCGAAGGTGAATACTTCGGGAATAAATTCATACTGGTTAAAACTCCATATAAAAATTCAACGATAAGCAATCCCGCTTATGTTTCAGGAATGGCCAATGTCTATGAGGCTAACGTCAGAATAAGGATCAAGGAAGAGGGCAATGTGCTCGCAGACACCTTTCTGACCGCCGAGGGAACAGCGGATGATCTGTATGACTATAATGGCGATATCATGTTCTCGTTTCCCGAAAAGCCCAATGGCTCGATAGAGATATTTGAAGAAAATCCGAAAAACGGAAAGGACACCTATAAAGTCATTATTCCGGTAGTGTTCGAGGATCACTCTGAACTGATCAAATGGAATGTTTTCAGCGACAGCGCAAATGGATATAGCTTTGAGCATTCATCCGAACTGACGGTAATTACAAACTCCGAAAAAGAAACGGTAATCTCACACAAAACACCATACAGACACGCTAATTTGTGCATTAATGAAAAGAATAGGGACATAAACCTAGATGATATTACTGATTTTTATATGTCGATCGGTTATATGAATGATAATGCCCTGAATTCGATCCGCGCAAGTGAAGACATTGCGGATCTGAAAGACGAAGGTTTGGAAGCTACCGAATTTGGAGGAAAAAAAGCATATTACATCGACAACACTGAAAGCGGATGCGGAACTACTGATTATTTCATGGAGCTTTCCAAAGACGAAACGATTATCATCAAAAGGCAAACAGTTCCGGAATTTTCAAAAAACATCGGATCATATTCATCGCTGAAAAATTCTATCATACCCGCGAACGACATGATATCGCCCTCAAAAAATGATTATATATTCGATCATATCGTATCGTCCATTCGAAGTATTAATTAATTTTATACAAACAAATACATGCAAATAACGCATGAATACAAAAATACAAAAATAGTCAAAAACACCGATGAAAGCACGGGCCTGATCCTTGGAAATGACATGGGTAATTATTATTATATAGCCAACCAGGATGAAACAAGATATCAGGGGTTTTTTTATTCCGATTGCAAGAATGTCAGAAATGAATTTATGGTGTATAAGATCATCGATTCGATTAATATGATCGATTCCGGGAAATTAACCGAGATCAGAAATGGTTTTTTTGAAGTAAGCCGGAAATATGAGAATGGCATCAGTGAAAAATATTTTTTGCCTAATGGCCATAATGCACTTTGCATCAAGACAAGCAGAACAAGCAAAGCCGAAATAGTGCTTGATATCAGACATCCCTATGATTCCAGGCTAATGGGAAGATTTTATGAGATTGAAATCAAAAACGATTGCGCTCTCATAAAATTTACGAAACGCAGGGACCAGAACGAAGACGGACTTGCAGATAAAAAGGAATATTCGCTATATCTTGCCATTAAAACCGACAAAGAAGAATACAAGAGCATAGGCCAATTCTTTTCAAAATACTATCAAAAAGATCACAAACGCAATTCAACTCCTTGGGACAGGTTTGTTTACAAAGCCGTTGAAATTGAATTCAGGGAAGCGGTTTTGGCAGTCGGAAGAACCCAGAAGGAAGCCATGGACGAGGTTTTGAGAGTTTACAAGAATTTCGACAAATTATATGAAAAACAAGCCGACACTGTGCACAAGAAATTAAAGTTTCCGAAGATAAGCGATGAAGAGATAAAGATGGCATATTTGTGCGCGCAAAACTCCATTTACACAATGCTTGTTGAGGCTAATATGAAAAAGGGAGCATATGCGGGCCTTCCCTGGTTTTTCCAATTTTGGACCCGAGATGAAGCAATATCGCTCTTGGAGATCCATAAATTGAAAGAAGATCTTTCACTTGAGATCATAAACAAGCACATCAGGTCGATCACCGGCGACGGGCAATTGCCAAAACAAAGATTCTATGGAGCATCGGAAAATGTGCTGAAAAGCGCAGATTCGCTGGGCTGGCTGATGGATCGAATAAAAAAATTAAATGATGCCAAAAAACTTCCCGAATACCTTAAACTGGAGATCATAGACACGATCGAGAAGGTCATACCCGACCTGATGCAAAAAAGAACGATCGATGATCTTGCCATCAATTATAACAACGAAACCTGGATGGACAGTATCGAAAGATCCGGTCAAAGAATTGAGATACAGGCAGGAAGGCTGAAAATATACAAGACCCTATACGAACTGACTCGGAATGATCAATATGAAATACTTGAAAGCGAGTTAAGAAAAAAAGTCCTGAGCAAGTTTTATGAAAATGGCATCCTCCTGGATAGCCCTTCCGATAAAACGGCGAGGCCGAATGCGTTCATAGCGGCCTATTTATATCCCGAACTGCTGTCAAATGAACAATGGGAAACATGCTTTGATAAACTTCTTGAAAGGTTATATCTTCCGTGGGGAGGCATCTCCACCGTTGATATAAAAAGCGACATGTTCATCGCCCACGACACGGGAGAGAATAGTTTAAGTTATCACAATGGCAACAGCTGGTATTGGATAAACAACCTTGTTGCGTTAGTTCTGTATAGGATCAATGCCCATAAATATTCCGAATATATAAACTCGATCATGGAAGCTAACACGAAAGATATCCTCTATGAAGGCATAGCCGGACATCACAGTGAAGTAAGCAGTGCCGAAAAAAAGACATGCTCCGGATGCAATGCGCAATTATGGAGCAGTGCCATGTATCTCGAGGTTTTTGACGAAATGCTGAACAGCTGATCATGATATGTTGTTTTTGATATTTTATTTTTAACTTTTTGTTATGGTGATGGCGATGAAAAAAAAGCATTATTACAAGGCACTAACCGGCGGACAAGCGGTTGCAGTGGCGATGAAGCAGATAAATCCCGACGTGGTTGCGGCATATCCTATCACTCCGCAAACACCTATTATCGAAACATTCGCTCAGTTTGTTGCTGATGGAAAAGTGGACACCGAACTCATAGACGTCGAATCCGAACATAGCGCAATGAGCGCCGTTGTCGGCGCATCCGCAGCCGGGACAAGGGCCATGACGGCAACTTCTTCCCAGGGACTTGCACTGATGGCTGAAATCGTTTACATTGCTTCCGGATCAAGACTTCCTATCGTGATGGCTGTTGCAAATCGGGCGCTTTCGGCTCCGATCAATATTCATTGCGATCACACAGATTCCATGTTCCTGCGAGATGCATCATGGATACAGCTATACAGCGAAAATGCCCAGGAGGCATATGACAACACGCTGATCGCAGTCAGACTTTCGGAACATGATGACGTTCAACTGCCGGTTATGGTCATGCAAGACGGTTTTATTACTTCTCATAGCGTTCAGAATGTCCTTATATTGGATGACGCCAAGGCAAAAAAATTCATCGGACCGTTCAATTCCCATTCGCCCCTGCTTGATATGAAAAAACCCGTTACCATCGGCCCGCTTGACCTGTTTGACTACTTTTTCGAGCACAAATACCAGCAAGCGGAGGCAATGGAAAAAAGCAAAAAAGTATTGAAGCAGATAGACAGCGAATATTACAAAATGACAGGAAGAAAGTATGAATTTATAGAAAAATATAAGACGAATGACGCAGACTATATCATAGTCGTATTGAGTTCAACCGCAGGAACCGCAAAGGTTGTCGTCGACAATCTCCGAAAGGCAAAAAAGAAAGTCGGACTCATCAAGATAAGGTGCATGAGGCCTTTCCCGAATAACGAGATCGCCAAAGCGCTCTCGGGCGCCAAGGAAGTTGCCGTATTGGACAGGTCTATATCATTTGGAAACTACAGTCCTGTGTTCACAGAGATCAGATCTTCACTTTACGAAGTTAAGCGCAAACCAAAGCTTTATAACTACATATACGGCCTTGGAGGCAGAAACATAGGACTAAATGATATCGAGAATGTATATAATGATTTGATGAAACACAGAAATAATGATAAAATAAAATACATAGGCTTAAGAAAATAACGAAAACGATGTATAAAAGCATAAACGATCTGGTAATAGATACAAAATCGCTGCAGATACAGGGAGCATCAAGTGTGGCAAAAATTGTCATTGACATCCTTTCAGGCAATAAAGACAATCTGTTGAAAAAATCCAAGACTAAAGATGAATTCATCGAAAGCATCAAAGATGTGGCATCAAGGCTGGCATTGGCCGAACCGACGCAAACAATGGCTCAAAATATCCTCGGATCTCTTATTGTTGAACTTCAGGACGACAAGATCGTAAGTCTCGAAACCTGTGTTTCAGCTTTTGACAAAACACTCAGTGATATTGAGAAAAAGATCATCGAGAACGAAAAAAGATTCATCGAAAACGGAGTTGCGCTTATAAAAAGTCTCTCCAAAAAAAGCCGCACCGCGAACATTCTGACACACTGCCATTCATCGGGCGTCAGGAATGTGCTTAAGGCTGCCAATGACGCCGAAGTTCCCTTTAAGGTCTTCAATACCGAGACGAGGCCGGTTTTCCTCGGCAGAGCGACTGCAAAAAAAATGGTTGACGAAAATATGGATGTCACAATGATAATCGATAGCGCAGCGCCTTTCGTTATAAGCGGAAAAGCCGGAGATAAATTCAAAACCGATGCAGTTCTCCTGGGTTGCGACACCATGACGATAAACGGCGACGCAGTGAATAAGATAGGAAGTTATGGCATTTCTCTTTCGGCGTATTTTAATAAAGTTCCTCTGTATATCGTCACAAGCTTGCTTAAGGCGCGAAAGGGTGTTTATAATATACTGGACATTCCGATGGAGATCAGGCCGTGCAGCGAAGTATGGGATGATGCACCCGCCGGACTCAATATAATAAATTTAGGGTTCGATGTCATACCCAGTGAATTTATTACCGGCTACATTACGGAATTCGGCATAATAAAGCCCGGTGACATAAAGAACACCATTTCAAGAAATTATCCGAGACTATTGTAAATACCGATTAAGACATTATCTCAATAGTCCTTTTCGGGACTATTTTTAGAACTATAAAAAGACCTATGCGAAACAACATTTTCATATTGTCGCTCGGAGGATCATTGATAGTGCCCGGTGAGGTAGATCATGAGTTCCTAAAGGCATTTGTCGCGCTGATCCGCAAAAAAACGCAAACGGGAAATAGGTTTATTATTGTCTGCGGAGGAGGGGGAGTCAACAAGCTCTATAACCAGGCAGCAACCAAAACAAGAGCAATGACCAACGACGAACTGGATTGGATCGGTATTTATGCGACCCGATACAACGCGGAATTCATCAGAATTCTTTTTTCGGACCTGGCCTATGGAAAAGTTGCCGCCAACCCTCACAAAAAATTCAAAACAAAAAAACCGGTGATCATCGGCGCGGGATATATGCCCGGATGGTCAAGCGATTATGATGCAGTATATCTGGCCAAAACATACGGCGCAAAAACAGTCGTAAACCTATCCAACATAGATTATGCATATGACAAAGACCCGAAAACATTCCCTGATGCGAAAATAATCGAAAACATAAGCTGGACCGATTTCAGAAAAATCGTGGGAAATGAGTGGAAACCGAGAATGAACACGCCCTTCGACCCGATCGCAAGCAAAGAAGCGCAAAAGTTAAAACTTAAAGTGATCGTGATGAACGGAAAGAATATCTCAAATCTCGAAAATCTAATTGACGGAAAAGATTTCAAAGGCACTATTGTCTCATAATTGTTGGTTTTTGCCCTGCATTGAACTATTCTGAACATATAATATAACGCGCATCCTAGTAAAAATTATCGCATATGGAACTGTTGTCGCTGGATCTGAACAATAAAGAAAAATATGATGACCTTATAAGCAAAGCCGCCTTCTCTTTGAAAAGCGGCAAGGTTTTAGTGTACCCGACAGATACGCTATATGGACTCGGGGCAAACGCCTTTGACGCAAAAGCGATATTGAATATTTTCAAGATCAAGAGACAAGACCGGAGCAAGCCGATATCAATTATCGCAAGAGATATACCGATGGCAAAAAAAATAGCCTGCATAGATTCAAGGGTTGAAAAAATACTGAAGAACATCTGGCCGGGACCGATCACAATAATCCTAAGAAAGAAAGATATAATTCCTCATATACTGACGGCGAACGGCGAAACAATAGGAGTGAGAATACCTGCTTTCAAATTCGTAAACGACCTTATGAGCTCGATAGATTTTCCGATCACAGCCACAAGCGCCAACATATCAGGCGAGAAAAACCTTCTTGCTCCCAAAGATATCTTAAGCAAGTTCTTTCAAGGCGAAAATTGTCCCGATGTTTTTATTGATGCCGGAAAAATTAGAAATCCGGAGCCTTCAACGATAATTGACCTGACGACTCAAACGCCCAAAATAGTCAGAATAGGCGTTGTCGGTAAAGAAAAAATGCTAGATATTTTTAAGAAATTCATTTAGTGAATATGTCCAATATTTTCGTAGATCACTTTTTAATGCACAGACTGAAACGGGAGATATCGGAGCTATATGCGACTATCACCATCAAGGACTTTGCATTTTCAATGATGGCGCTTTATGAACCGATTTTCCTGTTCAAACAATTTAATTCGATCTCTGTCGTTTTTTTGTTTTACACGATAGTCTATGGAATGTATTTTATCTTTCTCCCTCTGGGAAGCAAACTGGCGGCAAGATATGGTTTTGAGCACTGCATGTTTTACAGCATACCATTCGCGATATTTTATTTTTTGACATTATCCCAAGTTCCCGGACATAAAGAATTGATCATTCTATCCATATTTCTCGTTACTGCATATAAGATCCTTTTCTGGCCCGCCTATCACGCTGATTTTGCGCATTATAGCACTTCAGGCTACAGGGGAAGGGCGCTTAGCATGCTATCGTTCGTTTCCACCTTTTCGACGATAATCGGACCAATAATCGGCGGATATATCCTTTCAAGATTCGGATTCGAAGTCCTTTATCTCACAGTATCGATCATAAGCCTTGCGTCAATTATCCCGCTGTTTACTACGAAAGAACAATTTCAACCTCACATATTTTCATACAGAAAAGCCCTTGAGCGGATCTTCACTCCCCATGATCACTATAAAAGAAAAGACTTTTGGGCTTATTTCGGCTTTGGAGAAGAGATCATAGGAGCGGTCGCTTGGCCGATATTCATATTCCTGATAATTGAAAAGTATTACCTTATGGGTATTATCATAGGCATTTCAACTATTGCCCTTTCGTTTATATCGCTTTACGTCGGAAAACTTTCCGACACACTCGATGTGGGCGGCAGAAAAAAACTGCTCTATTCAGGCGAAGCTCTGAGGTTCATATCTTGGTTCCTGAGGCCGTTTGCGGCGAATTGGCTCGGTGTCCTGCTCATTGACGTTTTATCTTCAGGTTCGAAGATCGGAATAAATTATCCACTGATGACCTCTGCCTACAATAAAGGAGACGACCATAAGGGATTTTTGAAATATATGACTTTTTTTGAAATGTCATTGGCAATGGGCAAGATGCTGATCTCATTTTTTGCTTTAATTATTACACTCCTATTCGCGGGCTACGACATGTGGCTTAGCCTTTTCTCATTAGCGGGATTCTGGTCCTTATTATTCATTTGTAAATATAAAAAAGCATGACGGACATTCTTCAGTCAATCTTTCTCGGAATCGTGCAGGGGGCTTCGGAATTTCTTCCGATATCAAGTTCCGCTCATCTGATCCTGATACCGAAAATATTCAATTGGCAAGACCAAGGCTTGGCTTTTGACGTAGCCTTGCATCTGGGTACGCTGTTTGCAGTTTTGACATATTTTTTCAACGACTGGAAACAGGTGATCGCTTCATCGCCGCTATTCAAGATCAATAAATCCCCGAGACTGTTTGATTCCCTGAGATCTGATCCGCTTTTTATTATCATCATTTCAACCATACCCGGTGCATTATCCGGGATCCTGCTGGAAAAGAATGCAGAATCTGTTTTCAGAAATCCGATCCTGATCGCAGGCACCCTGTTCCTTGGAGGTTTGATATTATTCTATGCCGATCGAACCGGCAAAAAGAATTCGAACAGCATAACGCTCAAAAAAGGATTAGTGATCGGATGCGCTCAGGCTTTTGCGATCATACCGGGAATATCCAGAAGCGGAGTCACCATAGCAGCCGCGCTTATCATGGGATTCGACAGAGTTTCCGCAGCACGATTTTCATTCCTGCTTTCAACACCGATCATCCTGGGAGCCGGAATAAAAGAACTTCCCGTGCTGATGGAGCGGGGGATCGATGCCGGACTTATTTCAGGGATCGTATTTGCATCACTGAGCGGATATCTTGCCATAAAATACATGATCAGTTATCTTGCAACGCGGAATTACGACCTATTTGTCGCATACAGGATCATTCTGGCAATATTTATCTTTATTTCATTCATGAACACACAATGAACAAAACCTACATTAACAAGATCGGATGGTTTGCATCATTAATGGCGGTCTTGATGTTTTCATCATACATAGACCAGATACGCCTGAATTTATCCGGGAATAAAGGTTCGATCATCCTTCCCATTGCCACAACGGTCAATTGCATATCCTGGTCAGCCTATGCAATGCTCAAGGAAAAGAAAGATTGGCCGCTTTTTGTCTGCAATGCGATAGGAATTGTTTTTGGCGTCATCACTGCCATCACTGCTCTTGTCTAAGCGATAAAAAAACAGCTCAATCTTCATAATTGATGCCGTTTTTTTATTCTAAATCCCTTACTATTCGCTTAGCCTTCATCATATTCCTATCTCAAGTTCATCGCGATCCTCCTTGATGCAGGATTTTTTGATCAATTCGGCAACCAGATGCACTTCTTTATCCGTCTTGAGCCCCAACTCCTGCGGCTTCATCACAAATATTTCGCTTGAAACTGCGCTGTCAAGATCGCTTGAGCCAAGATGAACTCCTTTTGCTTTTTCAACCTGCACCCGATCTGCAAAATCTCTTATTTTATTGATCACCCTCGACACATTGTCTTCGCCCATCAAATGTTCTATATTATGCCTGATGTCGTCGAAATCAATCCTTATCTGATCGCTTCCATTGTCAATCACTATTTCTTTCTCACTAAGAAACTCCATCTCACCTCCACTTGATGGATCCGCAAACTCCATGCTGTCTTTGAACTCCATATATTTGCAACTTATTGATTATTTTGTCTGTGTGCTAAATCCGATGAAATAATAGCATTTTTCTTCCCAATAATCAAATAAAAAAAGAGTTTATATTATGAATTTATAAACTCCCAGAATATTTTTCTTGCGCGTTCTATGGTCAGATCGGTCATTTTAACACGTTCTATCTGATCTTTGTTGCGCTTGCCTTTATTATATTCCTCGATCTGTTTATCGTACAAGGGATATTCAGTTTCGCATGTTCTGCCAGTTATCTGATAAATCTTATTTTTAAAAATCATCCCCTCCAGCCCATGTTCATCAATCGGCAAAAATAATATAATCGAATCAAGACATACGATCTTCGGTTTTCTGTTGAATGAACCGAAAATAAACATCTCATCTTCACCGATCTCGTCCGATATTTTTTTTATTTCTGCAGCCGAAAGATCGCCATGACCCAAGAACTCAGCACTCTTCCTGGCTCTTGATATCAAGCACCAGGACGTATCGTTCATACCATTTTTATTCTGTCCCATTCTCAGACCGAATTTTGTCTTTTTTCTAAAGTGTTTCACAATGAACTCCAAGCTCAAGATATTCACCTCCAAGGATAAATTTGATAACTAAAACCATTATCAAACAGAGTATCATAGCATATACAGCTTACTATGTCAACCCTTAGCTCATTCTATGATGAAGTAATTATAAAATAATGACCCCAGCTCCGCTACCAGCTTGACTTTACATAACTGGTCCTGTACGGCCAGCGTCGCCGAAGGCTGACGGCGAGGCGAGTAGGCAAGTACTGGCACCATAATAAAAAGGGATATCATATTTATTTTCCGATAGTCCCTTCAATAATTACCTTTGCCTCCGCTAATGTTATGAACTTTATATTTATCGATGTTTTTTTTGAAAGAATCGGGAATCGTGCCGACTTTGCCTTAAAGTCATCAAATTCTTTCCCTTCTTTCCTTGAAACAATAAGCACTTCGTTCCTTTTTAGCAGATATGCCAATCTATTGATCTCGGAAGTATCTTCCGTGTGATCTGTGCCAAGGTAGATCCTAATCAGCTCTTTTTCATTCAAGTCTGTTGCGATCTTTTCGATATCTTCTTCCAGAAGGTCCAAACAGCCCTCTCTTTCTCCTTTTTCATTATATAAAATAGCATTTTCTATCACACAGCCTTTTGTTCTGATCATTCCATAGGTCAAACCAAATCTTAACTTCTGGCCCAGATCGAATTTCTTTATTCCAAAGTTTTCCAGAGTTTTTTCACCTACGACATTGAACAAATAATTCATTATTTTTTTTCCGATTGTCACGATAATCGCTCCTGTTGATCATTGAAAACATTATCAACTAAAGAGTATATCATTTAGCTTGCAATATGTCAATATATATAGGGGGCATACCAGCCGAATGGAACAGGCTGCCTAATAGTATTTGCAAGAAAGCTAAGCTTATTGACAAATACAGAAAAATGTGATAGTTTCCATGCAGGAGGAAAATGACCGACCAAGATAGAATTAATAATATTGAAGAACTGAAAAAAAATATTCTTGCCGATAAGAATATCGATCCCGACAAGCAAAAAGACGCATTACGCGGTCTGGAAAGAACTCATACGGCGCTTTCAAGAACTGACGAATACTACGTAACTCAAAGAAAAATAAAAAAGATTGAAAGTAAAATGACAACAATATTTTCACTGCTTTTCCTGATAACTTTCTTTGTTTCTGCATGGGGTATTCCGAATGTCATCGCCCGTTCATCCGACCCGATTTTCTATATAGCAATGATTGCGCTTGTGCTATGGATGACCAGTTCGTCAATTGCGCCAATAATATATAAAATGCAGCAAAAATTATACAAACCGAAAAGTGCCTGAAAGCACTTTTTTTCTAGCCTTAGAATGGTTGACATTTAGCAATAAATATGCTATATTTTTCCACAGAGGTGTTTTATGGCAAAGACCAAATTAGAGCTATGTCGCGATCTTGATAGTGTGATAAAAGAAATCGATAAAGGCATAGAAGGACTTCCTGAGGAAACGGGCAGGATAATAAGAAAACGTCTGGTGGAATCCGTGTATGAAACCGATAAACCTGACGCATATTATCCGACAAGAAATAGAATTATAAACGTGATAATGTATGTACTCACGCTCGTTCTGGTAATTGAAACGATAGTTATTTATGCTTTGCGTGAATCGCATATGCTGAACGCAGATCATATTGTTTACATATTCGGAGCAACATTTATTTTATTATTTTTTGTGCCAAACAGTGACAAACTCACAGAAAAAATACTAAGGTCGGATAACTTGACCTTAAGAAAAATATTCATACCGCAAAAAAACTGAGCCAAAAAAAGCTCATTTTTTATTATCCGCCAAATTTGTGCCGGAGGAGGGAGTCGAACCCTCATGAGTGTTAGCCCACACGATTTTGAGTCGTGCGCGTCTGCCAATTCCGCCACTCCGGCATGGATAATTCAAAATTTAAATATCAAAATGAAAAGTTATACTTTATTTAAAGGGGAGTTCGATCTGTTTTATCAATATTTTTGATTTTAATACTTGCATTTTGCACTTTATGTGGTCCCTTGACATTTTCAAATCATTCTGCCATTCTAAATTTACAATAATTAGCCGGAAATGAAGTCTCAAATGGGTAACAATATAAGAATATATTAATCTGGCAATTTGTCAATTCATGATATTTATAATATAATAAAAATATGAATATTATATCATTAGTTAACCAAAAAGGAGGAGTAGGGAAGTCTACGACCACGATGAATTTGGGAGCTTATTTGGTTTTGCATGGAAAAAAAGTCCTGCTCATAGACATGGATTCTCAGGCAAACCTCACCACCGGACTGGGCTTCCGTCCGGAAAATCTTGAGAAAAACGTTTATCAGGCCATATCCGGAAAGATAAGACTTGAGGATGCGGTTGTTACAACCTCGCTTCTTAACCTTGATCTCATTCCCGCGACACCGGACCTTGCCGCAGCAACCATAGAGCTGGTTGAGACTGTTGACAGGGAATATGTTTTTTATAATGCTGTGAAAGTTATCAGCAGCAAGTATGACTTCGTGCTGATCGATTGCCCTCCCAGTCTCGGGCTTTTGACGGTGAACAGCCTCACGGCTTCGGACAAGATCATAATTCCGATACAATGCGAATATTATGCACTTGAGGGATTGAAACAGCTGTTGGAATCCATCAATCTCATCAAAGATAATCTCAAAGATAATATACAGATATTGGGCGCGGTGCTCACCATGTTCGATAAGCGAAACCAGCTGTCGCATCAGGTTGTCAAAGAGGTCAGAAGACATTTTCCCGGACATGTTTTTGATGCGATCATACCTCGAAATGTAGCATTAGCTGAAGCGCCAAGCTTCGGGAAAACGATCCTTCAATACGCCCCCGATAGTTCAGGAGCCAAGGCATACAATTATCTTGCCAAAGAGGTGATCATTAGAACAACATAAACAAAATAAACATGATGAAAAAAAGCAGCTTGGGAACGGGACTTTCATCTCTGATCCCCAGCAAGATAAACAAAAATGAAACAGGAAGCGATTCGTCGAAGCATTCTCACGGCCAGGACGAAGTTCTCAAAATACCCATCGAGAATATCGTGCCAAATCCGAATCAGCCCAGATATTATTTTGACGAAAACAATCTTAAGGACCTTTCTGAATCCATCAAAGAACATGGCGTGATCCAGCCTATAATCGTAACGAAGATCTCAGATAATAAATTCGAGCTTATCGCCGGCGAACGAAGACTCCAAGCGTCCAAATTGTCAGGTCTCAGAGAGATCCCGGCGATCGTAAGAGTGGCCACGAATCAGCAGAAACTCGAACTTGCTCTTGTCGAAAACATCCAAAGACACGACCTCAATGCCATAGAAGAGGCAAAAGCATATCGCAAGCTTCAGAACGAATTCAATTTGAGTCAGGATGATGTCGCAAAAAAAACCGGCAAGAACAGATCGACTATTGCGAATATAATCAGACTTCTCGAACTTCCGATCGAGATTCAAAGAGGAATAATTGAAAGAAAAATCACATCGGGCCATGCTCGGGCCATTTTGGGACTTGATAATCCCGAAAAACAAAGAGCTCTCTATGCCTTAATATTGAAAAACGACCTTACCGTCAGAGAAGCCGAGAACAAAGTCAGAGAAGTATCAGTTCATGCGCATAAAAGGAAAATCACAGAGAACAAAGATCCGAGGATTCAGGATATCGAGGATAAGGCCCAGCAGAAACTGGGAACAAAGGTCAAGATCAACAAAAGCGGCCCCACAGGCAGAATATTCATAGATTTTTTTTCAGACGAAGAATTCGACAAAATAGTGGGATTTATCAGCTGATATTTTCAAAATCAATTGGCTGAGGAAGTTTAGCTTTATCTGAGTAGGCTTTTTTATTTGACAAAACATATCATAATTTGAGTCGGGGTGTAGTATAATGGTAGTACGCGAGCATGGGGTGTTTGTAGCCCGAGTTCGATTCTCGGCACCCCGACTTAGACCATGAGATCTATTTTGGAACTGGAAAAAAAGTGACGATCAAGCATGCAACACATATTCCGCCGAATAACAATGCTCATATGGACCTGCAGATACTATACGAGTTAATTAAAAACGAACCTTCCTTCAGATTAAAGCAGATCAAAAGAGCTCTGTTTTTTGATGTGATCGAAGATTGGGACCAGGCAACAACGCTGCCAAAGAGCCTCAGGGACGATCTCAAGGATAAATTTCCAATCTCGATCAAAGCAGAATGCCATGTTTCAAAAGATAATTCAACAACAAAAGCGCTTATCACGCTGGACGACGGAGAAAAGGTCGAATCCGTGCTGATGAAGCATGGGGACGGAAGAAACACGGTCTGCCTCTCCTGCGAAGTCGGATGCCCGCTCGGATGCGAATTTTGCGCAACGGGAAAGATGGGCTTCAAGCGCAATCTTACATATTCCGAGATCATTATGCAGCTCTTATTTTTTGAGCGCCTATTGAAAAAAGAAAAGGGGAGAGTTACAAATGCCGTATTCATGGGAATGGGAGAACCTTTTTTGAATTATGATAACGTCATGGAGTCCATACGGACCATGAACAGCGAAGAATGCTTCAACATCGGAGCTCGCCATATCTCGATCTCCACGGCCGGTTTGACGGACGGGATCGAAAAACTTTCAAAAGAAAAATTACAGGTCAATCTTGCCATTTCATTTCACGCTCCAAATGACGAACTTAGAAGCCGGCTTATGCCCATAAACAAAAAATATCCGATCGGCGATATCATGGCGGCCGTCAGAAAATATGCGAATGCCACCAAACGGAAAGTCATGTTCGAATATGTCATGATCAGCGGCGTGAATGACGGCGAAAAAGAAGCGCGGGAACTTTCCAAACTGATGAGACACCGCCTATTCCTCGTCAACCTGATCTCCTATAATCCGACCGGCCTATTCAGTCCCTCCGAGGGAGAAGCGATAAAGGTATTCAAAGATATACTTCTGAAAAATGCCGTGAGCGTGACTCAAAGATATAAATTCGGCGTCGGAATAGATGCGGCCTGCGGACAACTTGCTTGTAAGAAATAAATTAATATGACCGTTTTTTGGCTATAATCACGCATTATTATGACTATTGACAAACTAATTAAATATGATATCATTAGCTTAATAAATTTTTCCCAGCCTTATATGCGGGGATTTTTAAATGGAATAATAAAACAAAATGGCTAAACAATTCATTACGAAAGAAGGATTAGATAATTTAAAGGAAGAATTGAACTATTTGAAAACAACAAAAAGACAAGAAATTGCCAAAAGGATACAAGATGCGAAGGAGCTCGGAGATCTGAGCGAAAACGCCGAATACTCGGAGGCGAAGGAACAGCAGGCGCTGAACGAGGCAAAAGTATCCGAGATCGAAGAAACTATCAAAAGCGCAAATGTCATCGACGACAGGCATGCGAAATCAAATGTCGTGCACATCGGATCAACGATAAATGTCAAATGCGGAAAATCCGACCGTACGTTCACAATAGTCGGTTCAAACGAAGCAAATCCCCTCGAAGGGAAGATATCAAATGAATCGCCGCTGGCAAAGTCTTTTTTGGGACACAAGGCCGGCGACAAGATCACGGTTGAAACGCCCAAAGGAAAAGTTGTTTACTCGATAATCAGTGTTTCCTAGAAGAGTCCATCTGATACAAAACAGCAGGTTATATAGGCCTGTTTTTTTGTATCCGGCAACATCATAACATCCATAGGTCAGATTTTTTGACTTTTTTGATCTTGCGGTTATAATTACCAAAAAGGAGGTTGTGAAATGTTATTTGAAGCATTAAGGATCGTCGGAGTCATTATCAGGAACATAATCAGCACAAACGATCCATGGCTCTTCTATTTAGGAGTTTTTGCGATCAGTTTCATCATCATGTTGATATATATGGCGATCATAGACCTGGCCGAATGGCTTCTTGAAAGCAAGGCATGGTTTTGGATCAGCCTGCTGGGGAAAGGAATAACTCCGGAATATCCCGTGAAATTTGATAAGATCAGGAACAGGGGATGCTATCCCATAGAAGCAAGCAGCGGTCCTTATCGCACTTCGCTCGTAAAAATAGTCCTGAAAATGGAACTTGGACACACCACGTCCTATGTCAATGTTTATGCCACGCCTTGAAAACACAAGGCTTATTTTTTTGACTAAATGAGACTAAAATAGTATATTTATTAATAGAATATAAGAAAAAAAACGGCATCATTTATGCCGTTAATGTCAAGTTGTTAAATCACAAAAATGATAAATGAAATTAGAGAAGCGCGCATAAATAAGCTAAAAAACTTGATCGATTTAAAGATCGATCCTTATCCGGCAAGGTCCAAGAGAACGCATGTCATTGCGAACGTTCTCAGAGATTTTGATAATATTCTGAACTCGAATGAAACGATATATCTTTGCGGAAGAACGAGAACCGTACGAGAGCATGGCGGACTTACATTCATGGACCTCGAGGACGAGAGCGGAAAGATACAGCTTTTTTTCAAAAAAGACGAGATTGGGGAGGAAAAATACGGATCCATAAACAATCTTGACATCGGAGATTTCATTGAAGCTCATGGCAATGTGTTTACGACAAAAAAGGGAGAGAAGACGCTCAATGTCCTGGGCTACAAGATCCTCACGAAATCGTTGATGCCGCTTCCGGAAAAATGGCATGGCCTTTCGGACGAGGAAACAAGATACAGAAAACGATATCTCGACCTGGTCATGAACAAAGATGTAAAACGGCTTTTCGGAACAAGAACGAAATTCGTGAATAATGTCAGGGAATTCTTGAACAACAACGGCTATACTGAAGTTGAAACTCCAGTTCTTGAAAGCATTCCGGGCGGAGCGGATGCAGAGCCATTCATTACGCATCATAATAAGCTTGATATAAAATTATACCTCAGGATCTCGCTTGAATTGCATCTGAAAAGGCTTATTGTCGGAGGATTTGAAAAGATCTATGAACTTGGAAGGGTTTTCAGGAACGAAGGGATGAGCACCCAGCATCTGCAGGAATTCACCATGCTTGAATTTTATTGGGCCTATGCGGACTATGAGGATCTGATGAAATTCGTCGAAGAATTCTATGTCACAGTCATAAAGAAAACATTCGGAACTCTTGAGATCAAATATCAGGGAAAGATCCTGAATTTCAACGCACCGTGGCCAAGATTCGATTACAGACAGATCATAATCAAAGAATCAGGCATCGATATCGACAAATATCCGACCAAGGAAGACATGCGGAAGATTTCCCTCGAGAAGGGGATAAAAGTAGATCCGAAAGCGGGCAGGGGCCGGCTTATTGATCAATTATACAAAAGGCTCGTCAGACCGAAACTTTTCCAGCCATGTTTTCTCATAAACCATCCGCTTGATATTTCACCTCTGGCGAAGAAAAAAGATGAGGATAAGGACAAGGTCCAGAGATTCCAGGTACTGATCGCCGGCGCTGAGGTCGGCAATGGTTTTTCCGAGCTTAATGATCCGATAGACCAGAAGGAACGCTTCGAGGCGCAGGCAAGACTCCGCGAAGAGGGCGATGCCGAAGCTCAGATGATGGACGAAGATTTCGTCGAGGCCCTTGAATATGGGATGCCGCCAACCGCAGGATTCGGCGTGGGTATCGACAGATTCCTTGCAATACTCATGGACCAGAAAAGCATAAGAGATGTTGTTTTCTTTCCAATGATGAGACCGGAACAGAAAGTCGAAAGTGGGAAGTCGAAAGTGGAAAGTAATGTCTCGAACATAAATTTGGGCATTGATTCAACAAAAGCAAAAGACATAGTTGATAAATACATAACGGATAAAAATACTAAGCTGCATTCGATCGAAAGCAAGGTGATTATGGAAGGAGTGGCGGAACATCTAAAGCAAGACAAAGAGAAGTGGGGGATAATCGGGCTTTTGCACGATATAGACTGGGATCAGACGAAAAACAATACGGCTGAACATTGCATAAAATCTTCGGAGATCCTAAGGGCTGAAGGCGCAAGTGATTTTCTTATCAGTACCATTGAGTCTCATGGATATGGTTGCGTAAAGAATCCAAAATTTAACGGAAAATCCAGATCCACTGACCTTGAACATCTTTTGGCTGCGTCGGAAACGCTAACCGGACTGATAGTGGCATCAGCCATCATGCAGCCCGACAAAAAACTTGCAAGCGTAAAGTTAAGCTCTCTCAAAAAGAAATTTAAAAGCAAGAGTTTCGCCGCGAATTGCAACAGGGAGATCATAAAGGAATGCGAACTCGCCGGAATAAAACTGGATGAATTCCTGGAGATTGGATTGGAGGCGCTTCAGGGGATAGGCGGGGAATTGGGAATGTAGGGTCTAAATTATAAATATAAAATTATGCTCGACATAAAATTCATCAGAGAAAATAAAGATAAAATAGAAAAGGCCGCAACCAGCAAGCATATCAAAATTGATATTGATGCGCTCCTTGCAGTTGATGATGAAAAAAGAAAACTTCAGAAAAATATTGACGATCTTAATACTCAGAGGAACAAGCTTGCGAAGGATGCAAAAACGGGCAAACCTTCTCAGGAACAGATCGAAAAAGGAAGGAAACTTAAAGAAGAAGCCTTCAAGAATGAAACTGAACTGAAAGAAGTGGACAAGAAATTCCTTGAATTGATGGTAAAGGTTCCAACGATCCCGTCAGAGGACACTCCAACCGGAAAAGATGACAGTGAAAATGTGGTGGTCCACAAATGGAAAGGGCCTACGAATTTTGACTTCAAGCCGAAAAGCTATCTTGAGCTTGCGTCCGACCTGGACCTGCTGGACCTCGAACGTGGAACAAAGGTCGCGGGATATAGAGGATATTACGTAAAGAACGAAGCGGTCCTTCTGCAGATGGGAATGATGATGTTTGCGCTTACGAAACTTATCGGGAAAGGATTTACTCCGATGATACCTCCGACGCTCATAAAAGAGTTCGCGCTTTTTGGAAGCGGCTATTTCGGAGGAAAGGAATATAATCCCGACAGGGACGAGATCTATAAAATTGCAAACGATGAAAAACTTTCGGACGGCACCGTAAAAAAAGAGAATAAATTCCTGGTAGGAACGGCGGAGCCATCGCTTCTTGCATATTATGCGGACGAGATCCTGGAGGAAAAAGATCTTCCCATCAAGATCTGTGGATTCTCGCAGTGCTATAGGAGCGAGATCGGAAGCTATGGAAAAGATACGAAAGGCATATATCGCGTACATGAATTTATGAAAGTGGAGCAGATCTGCATCACGAAAGCGGATGCAAAAGAATCCGACAAGTTGCAGGAAGAGATGATCGGCATCTCAAAAGAACTTCATGAAGATCTCGGTCTTCCATATCGGCAGCTTCAGATCTGCACCGGAGATATGAGCGCAGGGAAATACAGACAATACGACCTCGAAGCATGGATGCCTTCGAGAAATGGATACGGGGAAACAGGATCATGCTCAAGTTTTCTGGACTGGCAATCACGCCGGCTCAATGTGAAATATAAAAATAAAGACGGTAAGAAAAAATACGTTTATATGCTGAATAACACTGCGCTTCCAAGCGTCAGGCCGATGATCGCGATCATGGAAAACTACCAGCAAAAGGACGGCAGCATAGTCGTTCCGGAAGTTCTCAGGAAATTTGTCGGAAAGGACATAATAAAAAAATAAAGCATGACAATTTATGCTTTATGATATTTCAGCTGCTTCCCTGGAAACAACTTTGTTGTTATATATTTTGAAATATTGCTCATATTTGTAGTGAATGTATAACGCTGTACCCAAATTAACATACAAAATATACTCGACAACCCTGCTTCCCAGCCACACATTTTCATAGAAAAAATAATGGTAATTAAGAAGATATACCGCCATTACTGCGTAAGTGGAAAGATGGAAAAGATACAACGCGTGAGCTTTCCATTTTTGAGAATTTACGGTCCTAAGAAACCACCAGGCGAAAGATGCGCCGAATGTAGATAGTACGAATATTCCTGCCCATAGAAGCAATATTATCAACGACCAATCCATTTTTGTAACCTCCTTTTCTAATATCTAGATTATATTAACAAATGACTGCAAATGTCAACAAAATCTCGGAAAGAGACGTGCGAATAAACGATTTGAATGTTCACTACAGAACAGCCGGCAACGGAGAACTTGCTGTAATTTTTCTTCATGGATGGGGGATCGATTCCGAAAGATATACTGAAACCGCAGAATACATGCTTCGCGAAGCCGAAAGCTGCGGCCTCAAGGCTAAAATCATCATTCCCGACCTTCCCGGATTCGGTAAAAGCGATGAGCCGAGATCGGACTGGAATTTGGATGATTATGTCGAATTCACGGATAAATTCATTGAAACCGCAACCCGAGGAAGAGGTTTTGAACTTATTAAGAATATAATGAAAAATATTAACTTAAAGAGCCTTGCTTCTGGAGGTCTGACCTCCAGTAAGGAGGTCAGACCTCCAGTGAAAATAATTCTGCTCGGACACTCGTTCGGCGGAAGAATTGCGATCAAATATGCGGTGAAATATCCGGAGAAGATCGAAAAACTGATATTGACAGGGGCGGCAGGGATCAAACATCCCCTGAAAGTTAAGCAGAAGGTATTGTCTGTCATGGCGAAAATTGGGAAAAAGATCTTTTCCGTGGCGACACAAACTAAGCTTCCAGTTGGAAGATTAGCTTCAGCAAGTAAGGATTTATTATACAGGATCGCAAGAGAGAAAGACTATAACTCTGCCAGCCCAAGAATGAAGGAGATCATGAAAAACGTCATCGAGGAAGATATCGGGCCAATACTGAATCACATAAAAACACCGACTCTTCTTTTGTGGGGAAGAGATGACCACTCAACGCCGCTTTCGGATGGCAACACGATGCACGAAAGCATTCGGGGTTCTATAATGACGGTTATTGATAATGCGAATCACAGCCTGCCATATCAAAAACCGGAAGATTTTGCAAAAATAGCCATCAGCGCCATAAAAAACGAAGCGCAACGCGCTTCTTAAAAGACTTCGGATAGTATCAAACATGTCATAATCAATCCGACGCCTATGGATATCCCGCCGAATCCCGTTCCGAAATAAATTATTGTTTTTTCAATTATTTCATTCGTGTTTCTCGCCTCTAAATAAAATTTAATCGGATTTACCTCTAATGTCAAATTTAGTATTCATATTGATAATATTATTTGCTTTCAAGATATTCCGCGACATCTTATTTTATCTATGGCTCTGGCAGATAAAAGAATATCGGACGGACAGGATGCTCGCACACCTGAAAAACGATCACGAAATGAATAAGAACGGAATTATGTATTTGATCGCGTTTATCCTGATGTTATTGCCACAGATTTTCCAAGAAGACTTCCGCGCTCTGCTGCCGGTCATCATATTATTCTTTGTATTTACAGACTTTTATATCATTAAAGAGATCCGGGACCACGCCTTCAAGCGCCCGGTGCCGACCCTTAAAATCGCGACGATCGCGATCGGAACCGTTCTTCTCATAATCATGCTGACATATCCATTCATAGGGAGTGGCATGATCAATGAAGCCGAGATACCTCTTGTCATCTATATTCTTTTGCCGTCCATAATTTCTCTGGCCGTATTGCTGATAAATCCATTTTTCGATCTTCAGAAAAAACGTATATTGATACATGCGGCTGCAAAAATGCGTTCATTGAAAAAAGTGCGGACCATTGGAATAACCGGAAGCTATGGCAAGACCAGTACGAAAGAATTTTTATATTCGATATTAAGCGATAAATACAAGACCGTTAAAACCGAAGGAAATAATAACACAAACATCGGAGTCGCCTATACGGTTCTGAACAAGGTCGATGACGATTTGGATTTTTTTGTCTGTGAGATGGGCGCCTATAAGATCGGCGAGATAAAAGAAATCTGCGGGATAGCACGGCCCGAGATCGGCATACTGACCGGAATAAACGAACAGCACGTGGAACTGTTCGGTTCGTTGGAAAATACGATAAAAGCGAAATTTGAACTCATCGAGTCGCTTCCGGAAAACGGGCTGGCCGTGATTAATGAAAAATTAAAATATCAAAATGATAAATTACATTTTAAGGTTAAAAAATCAACATACTTTAGCTTGGCTACAGTAAATAGCATCAGAGTCCATCGCGATTATTCGGAATTTGAATACAAGGGAAAAATATTCAGATTGAATCTGCCAGGAAAGCATTATATAGAAAATCTTATGTCTGCTATAATTGTTTCGGAATACCTTGGAATGAATGTTGATGAAATCAGTGATTCTATTTCAAGAATAAAGCCAACCGAATATCTGATGAAAAAACTGGAAGGAACTAACGGATCGATTTTCATTGATGACAGCTATAGCGCTAATCCAGACGGCGTTTTGGCAGCTCTTGACTATTTATGTGAAGCTTTTCCGGATCACAAAAAAGTCATCGTGTTTCCAGGATTTATCGAATTAGGAGATGAGTCTGACGATGCCTACTGTAAATTATTCAAACGAATTTGCGAGGTCTGCCAAACAGCCTATCTCTTAAATAGCCGGATGCGGAATGCGGAATGCGGACATTCTAAAACGAAATTCATCTTTGAAAAAGATTTTACGAAGACTGCAGACATGCTAAGAAACATCCTGGATAAAAACACAGTAGTACTATTCGAAAGCAGAGGCGCAGGAGCAGTGATGCGAAAATTTAAAAACTTAAAATAAAAAAAGGGATTGTTACAGTTATAATTTTCAATTCTCAATTTACAATTTTAGTTAAATCGTAAACAATAACTGGCTAGCCATGTTCAAACGTTTCCAACCTATAGCTGCGGCCCTTGCGCCGAATTATACATTCCGGGATGTTTTGATCGCCATGAAATACGTCTATTTGCCATGGAAATGGGGATCGTTGAAAAGAGGCAACAACCAAGACAAGCTCGAGCTCGCTTTCAAGGAATTTATGGACGCCAGATATGCGATCAGTTTTGACAGCGCAAGATCCGGTTTTTTTGCGATCCTGAAATGTCTCGGAATAGGAGAAAATGACGAGGTGCTTCTGCAGGCATTCACGACAGTTGCGTTGCCGAATGCTATAATGTGGTGCAAGGCAACACCGATCTTCGTCGATATTGATGAAAAAACATTCAACATGGATCCGGGTCTTATTGAAAAACATATCACAAGCAAGACAAAAGCAATCGTTGTCCAGCACACCTTTGGAAATCCCTCAGATATGGACAGGATCCTGAGCATCGCGAGAAAACACAATCTGCTGATCATTGAAGATTGCGCTCATTCACTGGGCGCGGAATACAGAGGGAAAAAAACCGGCACATTCGGAAATGCAGCCTTCTTCAGTTTCGGAAGAGATAAAGTGATCTCGGCCGTATCCGGCGGAATTGTCATCACCGCAGATTGGAATTTGGGCAGATCGATAACGGATTTCAGAAATAAGCTCCCATACCCATCCGATAAGCATATTTTCAGGCAATTGCTTCATCCTATGATCACAACGAAATCACTGAAATTATATAATTTCTTCGGAATCGGAAAGTTTATGATGTATGCCATGGCAAAATCCGGCATTCTGACCAAGGCCTATGATATCAATGAGAAGAAAAACATCATGCCACACGGGTTTCCGGCGAAAATGCCCAATGCTCTTTGCGAGATCGCTCTTCATCAGCTCAAGCTCGCCGATGAGTTCAACGATCACCGCGCCAAGATCGCCAGCCTATATACTCATAGGCTAAAAGACGAGGGAGAACTTTCACTTCCCGAAACGACGCACGGTGCAAAAAATATTTTTCTCTGGTATACGATCCTGACTGAAAACAAAAAACAAACTATTGCCAATGCAAAGCTGTCAAACATATTTCTGGGCGACTGGTTTCCGGCACCTGTCGGACCCATCGAAGTGGATCTCGAGAGATCCGGATACCGACCCGGAAGCTGTCCCATAGCCGAAAAAGTTAGCTCAAAATGCGTCAATCTTCCGACGAATAAGAACACGAGCAAAGACGACGCGATCAAGGTCATCAATTCATTAATTCAATAGCCAATCATGGAAATAAGAGAAATATCAAACAAGGAAGAATGGGAAAAATTCATCCTAAACGAAAGTCCCGATACATTCCTGCAAAGCTGGAACTGGGGAGAAATAAACAGGAACACAGGCGATAGGATATGGAGATTTGGGATCTATGAAGACAATATTCTGCGATCGGCTTTTCTGGTCATCAGAATAAATGCAAAAAGAGGATCCTTCTTGTTCATCCCGCACGGACCGATCGAAAATAATTTAAAAATGAAAATTAAAAATGAAAAATTGTGGAACACTTTTTTTGAATATTTGAAACAATTAGGAAAGCGAGAAAGGGTTGATTTTATACGAATAAGTCCGATCCTTGAAAATAATGAACAGAATCTCGAGATATTCAAATCCGCCGGGTTCAAAGATGCGCCAATCCACATGATGCATCCGGAGATGACCTGGCTTTTGGATATATCTAAAAACGAGGATGAGATCATGAAGGGCATGCGCAAGACGCATCGCAACCTCATAAGAAGAGCTGAAAAAGAAGGCGTAAAAATAATTCAAGGAACCGATGAAAAATATCTGAAAGCATTCTATGATATACACATGGAAACCGTAAGACGCCATAAATTCGTTCCATTCTCCTTCGACTATATACAAAAAGAAGTGGATCTTTTCAAAAAAGACGGACAGGTGTCCATATTTTCGGCGGTTTATAATGAGGAAATTATCTCATCGGCTATAATCGTTTTTTATGGAAATGAAGCATTCTATCACCATGGCGCTTCTTCCTCGAAATATTATAAGGTTCCTGCGTCATACCTCGTACTCTGGAATGCGATCAAAGAGGCAAAGGGCAGGGGGTGTACGATATTTAATTTTTATGGCATCGTCGAGAACAAACCCAAGCATCCATGGACAGGGCTTTCGAATTTCAAACAAGGTTTCGGGGGATATAAAAAAGAATTGGTCCATTGCCAGGACTTTGTTCTGAGAAAAAAATATATCATCAACTATTTCGTTGAACACATGAGAAAGTTGAAACGCGGATATTGATTATTTGAGCTTTAATTTGCCTACTACAATGTTCATATTCAGAAAAAAAAGACGGCCTTCCGGACGGTTCAAAACACCGATCTATCTTAAGAACCGCAATTTTCACTATTTCAGCAAAAAAAGAAGCACCATCAATTACAAGATGGTATCTGTGTTATTTCTACTTCTCCTTTTTTCCTATTTCTTTTTCTTTTCGGGATTCTTCAAGATCAAGAACATTGTTATTGAAAATAACGTCAATCTGAAAAAAGGCGATCTGATAAGATCAACCGAGGAAAGCATTTCAATAAAATTGATCGGTGTCATCCCCTCGGATAATTTTTTTATTGCAGATGAAAACTCCATAAGATCTTTCCTTGTCGACAGATATCCCATGCTTGAAAAAGTGGAAATAAAAAAAAGTTCATACAACTCGCTGACCATTGATGTCAAGGAAAAGGGATCGAGGATCATTTGGTGCAGACCGGAAAACTGTTTTTATCTGGACGGGAATTCTGTCGCGCTTGCGAACGCTAAAGAAGAATTGAAACTGAAAGACAAACCGATCAAGATATTCGAACAAAAAGAGATCGAAGAGGAGATAGGAGATGAACAACCGGATAAAGCCGCAAATGCCCCCGAAAAAGCAACCATATCGACTACAGACCCTTCCGCGGAAAACAAACCCGATGAGGCAAAAAGAGAACCTGAAACTGCAGTTGAAACTCCCATAAACATCGGTGATCGCGTTGCAGATGCCAAGTTCGTCCAATTCCTGGATGATCTCGACAGGTTGATCGCAAAAAAAACCAGCCTGCAGATCAAATATTACAAAACAAAAGGAGTGGAAACGAGAGAAATTATAGCATACACCGACAAAAATACCCGCTTATATTTCGACTCTTCGGCGAGCCCGGACCTGCAAACTGATTATCTGACGTCTTTTTTGAACGAAAGCGTCGATAAAGACAAGATTAGCGCGCTAAAATACATCTATCTCAAATCGGATAATAAAATATTCTACAAATAGCGCGCCAAAGGCTTGTTCCGCGGACATCCAAAGTTAAACTTTCCGATGCCGCACTCCGTTTTGCCGAGACTTGACAGAACTACTTGTTCATTGATCCGAAAAGATGCAACGCAGGCATTTCAGAAATATGATAAAATTGTTATTTATTGAAATAAATGTTATAATTAAGCATATATTTTATATATAAGATCTTCTATGAACGATGATAATATTAAAAAACGGCCAAGCGATTCTTCCGAAGTTACGGATGAGGCAGAAGAAAGTGAACAAAAAAACAGCAGTTCGGATGATGCATATTTCAAAGACATTGAAGAATTGGAGAAGGCGAGAAAAGAACGCGAGGACAGAAAGAAAGAAGAACTGGAAAGATTGCGTAAGGAACGTTCCATAAAAGGAAAGGAAGATGATGAAAAAGGCACTGAGGGGAAAGAATCATCGAAGGATGGCGCAATAAAAATCGGAGGACAGTCGGTATCAAGGGTCAAAAAAGAATTTTCAACGGAGAAAAAACTGTTCAGACATAATAAAATGTTCGGTTTCAGCGGTTCCGGAGCCGTAAAAATAGATAGGGCACTAAAGAAAGCCCATATCAATACTGACAAAAGAAGGGATCTCATAGATGCTTTGGCAGCATACAATCCGAGCAAGACACTTCTCAAGAAGAGAGATTTCGTGTTGTTTGCGAGAAAATTCAAGAGTAAAAATTTTTCCGGGTCGCGATTCAAGCAGGCATCAAAGACCCTTGACATCAAAGGCATGAGAAAGGAATTTTCAAAAAGAGACCTGAACAAGTTCAGAATGGCCGTAACCGGAGAATCCGATGCGCACAGATACCAGACAAAGACCGAATTCACTAAGGCCGGAAAACCGGACAGAAACGCGCCTACAACAAAAAAATGATTATTTTTTAAAAGAAATATTGAAACTTCCTCCATATTGACTAAGTTGGGATATTGTGGTATAATGAAAAGTCAATATTTACCCCTAAATTCAAATCTATGGAATTTCGAGGAAATGAAGACCCTAAGAGTTCAGCTGAACAGCTAAAACGTTTTGAAACTGAAAAAGAAAAATTAGAAACCATATATGATTATTTGATCAATGGCAAAGACAAAGAGGGAAACGAAATAACCACCAGGGAGGGCAAGAACAGGGCAAAACAAGATAAAAAAGAAATAAAAAGAAACATTACGGAGCTGACAAATAAAATTAATGTTATATCTGCAACTTTGGGCAAGCATCAGGAAGAAAGCTCAACTGATAAAAAAGAAATTGAAGAGCAGGGCGACGACAAAGAAACTGGCGCAGAATATTTCGGAAGCAGCATGGAAGATATCAGCTTGGTTGCAAGCACGATATTGGGTGAAACAGATAAAACTGTTGAGAAATTGGACTCCAGAGGATCACAAAATATTCAGAAACTGGAAAATGCCAAAGCAACTCAAAAAGAATTGGGTGAAGCGAAAAAGAATGAAGATCAAATCAGCAGCGAGAGTAAATCTGAAGCTGAAAAACTCAAGAGTAAGCTTTTAGAGCTGACATTTCCGGAAATGGTCGCGGTTGACGGTTTGGACAATCAACAACTGGAAAACAAATTAAATGAAGTTGAAAATTTTCTTAAAATAAACAAGATCGATGTTGCATTTGAAGAAGATCAGGAGATAAAGTCTGATGTTGAGAAGAAACTTTCAAAAGCAATGATTGCGATCGGCGCATACAGAAGGGATCTGCTTCAGAAAAAACTGGGTATCGGTGGGATTGGCGACGACACGAAAATGCCGCCGAGTGAAAAACTTGAAATTCCAAAGCATATCGACTTGGATTTGAAAAATAACGATAATCTTGAAGCACTAAAGCCAATCCTTGAAGAAGGCAACCACCATGAAATTGTAGCGGAAATAATGAAAATTGCCGGACTTAAACCGGAAGAATTGCAAAATTTTGATTACCGGATCGAATCAAACAAGGATAAATCGACAGCAGAGATAGTATTCAGCAAAAAAGATTCAATGGATAAAGAATTTACGATTGCAATTGACCTGAGCGGCGGAAAAATTGAAAAAATAACTGACGAAGACCGATTGCGCATGTTCAATGAATTGACAGATCTCTTTGCCGAAAGAGGAGACCTGATCAAGCAAAGGAGTAACGCCAAAGACAAAGAAGAGATCCGGAGAATCGATGCGGATCTTTCTGCGGTTAACTCCAAGCTTGATTCTTTATATAAAAAAATAGACAGGCCGGAAACAATAAGCGCGTTTGATGATTCCGAAAAAGATAAAATAAAAAAGATCGGAGAAATTCTAAGATCGGCAAGGGTTACCGACAGTTTTGACTATATGTCAGGAACAGGGTCTGCTGATCTCGTTGAAGATACCATCAGAAAACGCGGAGGATTCAAACGTCCCGACGATCCCAAAAAAGAACAGCAAGCACCCCAAGAGAATATCAAAATCGGACAAACATATGAGTGCATTAATCCTTATTTTGATTTTTATAAAAAAGGTGATTATATCAGAATTGCGGAACGACAGAATAATCAGATCAGCCTGATTGAAGTTGACAGTGACGGCAAACAACTGAGCAGGTCAATCATTTCAGATAATGATTCAGAAATTGATGAATTTTTAAAATGTTTTAAGGAAATCGATCTTGAGCCTAACTCGAGCGTTAATAATAATGAAAAAACTATGGAACAAATACCCATCGAACCTATTTCGGGCGCCGAATCTAACGATGATAACTTATCCATCGAACGTTTTGATTTTGAAAATATCAGCGATAAAGAAGATTTATCAAATCGCCTGTTTGAATTTGGAAAAAAACTCGAAGAAAGCAATCTGCGGACAGAACGCGAGATTTCAACAGATCTTTTGTTGTTTCTACAAAACAAAAGCTTGGGCCACTTGGAATCTGCAAAAATGCAAATCGACAAGTGCACAAACGAAAATGCAAAAAATAAACTGCAGGAACTCATTGTGAAATGCGAGGAGATCGTGAAAAATGAACCAAAACCGAAAGAAGACAATAAAGCGGAAAAAACAGAAACTGAAAAATTTGAAGATATAAGAAAGAAATGGAAATGGTATGAAAGTGTAATAGATGGATGTGAAAATCACCCAGATTGGAATATTAAAAGAATAATAGAAAATCTTGAATATTTTACTTCTCATCCATTTTTTAAAGAAGATTTATTGGAATATGGGCTTGACCAGAATGAAAATAATCGTAAAACGGCAGAAAATATTAGAAATGAAGAATTGAATAAATCAATTAAGATGTTTGAGAAGTGGATAAGTGTTGAAGATGATTTTATGAAAAAAAGCGAAGAAATAAAAAAGACATATAACGAATCTTCTGGCAATAGAAAAAAGGAAGATATAATCAAATCCTTAAAAGAGAGTTTGGAAAATTTAGACAGCTCTGTTTTGGATGGCACCGAATTGGAAGATAATGACGAGAATAAAAAAACAGGTCTTGCAATTCAGTCAAATATTTTTAGAAAACTTTTAGAAGAGCTGGAAGGCAAAAAAGAAGAAATTGCAAAAGCGGAGCCAATAAAAGAAGGGGAAGAACAAAAGCAAAGCAAAGAACAGGAGAATGGAAGTCTTTTAGGCATAAAAATCAAGACAGCCGAGGATGTCGGAAAAATGACCAATGATGAGTTTATGAGCGCGGGAGGCGAAGCATTTGCAAAATACGAAGAGCTCGAATCCGGCAAAGATTTTGAAACACTGAAGACCACTGATGAGTTTTTGGTGTTTGCCGGATATCTGAATATTCTAACCTCTGAACACGACAAGCGGACGAGGGAAGGAAGGATCGAAGTCAAGAAGCATAGGATCGCTTCCAACGAAGAAATTAACGCGCTTGATATGAAGAGCCTGCAGGAAGAACTGTCCAGAACTGAAATTTATCTGAATTACATAAAGACAAACAAAAGCCAGGAAGACTGGTTCAGTTCGGAGTTCAGTGACTATGGGCTATATCAGCAAAAACTTGAAAATAGGATAAACGAAATAAACGAAAATCCCAGCGCGAGACCTGCCGAAACTCCAAAGGAAACAACAAACGAAACAGCAGAGATCGAAACAATGAGCGATGAAGATATCAAGAAAGAAACCGATACTGATGCTCTTCAGGAAAAGATCGACGAAACCATCGACTACCTGAAAAATACTGAAAACATATCCGAAGAAGACCATTCGAGGCTTTCCGTGTATATAGATAATCTGCAGATCAGGAAAAGCGAATTGGAAAAGATATTGATCAGCAAGGGATACAAAAAAATAAACGCGGGAATTAAGGATCTGAATAAAAACATGATACAGATCGAACGGACATCCGAAACACAAGAGATTGAAAACATCAAAAATGCAAAAACCGTAAAAGAGCTGAGCGATGGAATCAGGAATATCGAAGCCAAGGGCTTTGACGGAAAGGATATCGCCAACATCAAGAAACTGAAAGATGTCATGGAGAACATATTCTCTCAAATTGCAGATGAGAAAGGCGGAAAGCTCAAGAATGACGTAAACTCGCCGGACTTCAGGAATATAGTAACCGATTCCGCCAAAGACGCTACGGCAAAATCGTATATCGTGGCGTTATTTGCAGCGATCGAAAATATCAGATCAGAACGCAGAATTGAATTAAACGTCGGAGATAAAATAAGAATGAAAGAAAAAGACGGACAGGTCCGCGATGGATGGATCGTGACAAAGATCGACGGCAAAAATGCCGAAGTTCAAAACGATAAAAACGGAGAGATTCTTGAAACGACCCTTGGCGAATTGGCCGGCTGGCAGGACGATAAGCTTATGGAAGAAGCAAAGAGAATAAAGGATAAAGAAGAAGAGATCAAGCTGAGAGAATATGAACTGCAGTTAAACGGCGGCGAAACAGAAAAGGACGAGAAACTGAATAAGCTGAAAAGCGAGCTGAAAGAATTAAAGGGAGTTAAGACCGGGAAAGATGAGAAAAAGGAAGGGCCTCAAACCTATGGGGAAATCGTTGAAAACATGAAAAAAATGGGAGAATTCCTTGAAAAAAGAAAAGTTGAACTTTCAAAGATCAATAGCGACGAACAAATACAGAAGATCAAGGACAAGGTCAGCAGAGGCGAGAAATTGAGCGAAAAAGAAACCTCACAATACAAATCGATGTTCATGGCAAAAGACGAGGTTACGATCTCCGAGATCGGCATATCTGCGATACAGAACGCAGACCTGTACAAGATCGACCTCCCATCCCTATCGCATGAGGAAGCAATGAAAGTTCTGGATCGGCGCATAAAAGCCAGTAAAGTGGATCTTTTTCTTCATGAGAAATTGAGAAGCTCCATTCGTTCCTGCAACGAAAAAATATCCCAGATGGATGAGGGAAGACGTGGGGTATATGGCGCAATCGCAGACGGCATTTTGCGCGCCGCAAAACATATCCCGATCATAAAGAATTATACTTATCCGAATCTCGAAGCAAAAACAGAGCAGGAAAAGAAAAGAGAAGAAGGCATCAAAGAGGGAGCGACCGTGAGCATAAAAGAGAAAAAAGGTATAAGTGAAAAATGGAAGATCGTGAAAATCGAAGGTAATAAGGTTATCGTCGAAAAAGAGAACAGGGCCATGAAAGAATTCAAAGAAAAAGATCTGATGAAATGGAACAGCATAACCGAAAAAGGTAAATTCAAAAAAGGCGACAAGATTAGGGTCATGGTTGACGGCAAGATCGGAACTGATTGGGTCATCGAGAATGTCGAAGACAATAAGATCTTGGCTGCAAACGATAAAGCCAAAACGGAAAAAACGGTCAAAAAAGAAGATATCGTCAGCATTCAGGAAAAAGCCGCGGACAAGGAAAGCTTTAAGGATCTCCTGAGGGAACTGAATGAGTTAAAAAGCAAGGATCTGGATATGACAAATATCAAAGATATGGCAAGTTTTGACAAGACATCAAAAGCATTGAAAACCAAATTCAATGAGATGTCGCAAAAAACGTCCTATTTTGAGGGTTTGGAAGATAAAGCGAAGAATGACATTGTGAATGTATTCAATATAGACCTTAATTGGTACAATGAATGCGTCAGAAAGAAAAAGACTGAAGAGAAAATGAAAGATAGGGAGCAGGACAAAAAAGGATTCAACGACAAAGTAGAGCAGCACAAAAATCTTATAAAAAGACTGCCGGATGAACTGAAGGATTTCAAGGAAAGCCTTGAAAAGTTCATTGAATTTGCGAGCCAAACATATCATGAAACAAAATATTCAGACGAACCTGCCGACAATGATAATGAGAAAGAAGAAAAGACTCTGCTGAAAAAGATGTTCACAGGAAAAGAGATCAGGGCGATCAAGGACAGTGAAGATGCTGATGAATTGATCGAGGCTGTTGAAAAATTTAAAACGGAGCTTAAACCTCAAATAAAGGATCATAAGGCCATAGAATCATGCTATTTGGTTTTGGACGATCTTGCCAACGACTCCAAGAGGAACAAAAATATAAGAAAATATACAAGAGATAAAATAAGGGACGAGATAGAAAAAATCGAAGATGACAATGCAAAGAAATACCTTAGAGCGGTTTTGGAGAAAATCGACGGACTGATCACGTCAAAAAAAGCTGCTGTTGGAGACAAGCCCAAGAAAACATCGAAAAACAAATCCAAAACGCGGAAAAAATAGCCACCAAATAATCAATTAACTAAAATTATGAAACTTATAGACGATAAAATGATCGAGGATATAATAGACTCCCTGGGCCTTCGGTTTCTTTCAGTCGAAAAAAGAAATGAGATCTTGACTATGACGCTTGAACTTATCAGCAAGAGGGCCAGCATCAGAATAATTGAAAGCTTAAACGACGTCGAAGTCGGAGAGTTCAGCAACATCCCCAAAAATGAATTTGAAAAAATAGAAGATTTCCTCATTTTAAAGAATCCGAATGCAAAGACCATATTTGAAGAAGAACTTGCAAAGACCAAGAACGATATTTTGAGTTCAAAGATTAACTTAAGCAACAATGAACAATAGCGAAAAAATAAAAAAGATCAAAGAGATCTATGGCGCATTTCACGCCAAAATGAGAGATATAATAAAACGGCAGTCCGATCTTATCGAGAAAATAGGCAGGCATTCGGATAACAAGAAGATCGAACAGGTCCGGAATAAGATCAGGAATTTATAATTTATCATTGTAAAATATATGGCAAAACCAGAGGATACTCTTGATGAAACGAATATTAATAAGAAGGAGGCGAAAGAGATCGGCGTCGAAAACGAATCAGGCGGGGAGGTTTTAGCTGTTGAGACCGAAAAAACGAGGGAAGAAACCGACATGGTTACAAGCGGCGAGAGCATGACCGAAAACAGAATTGCCGCCCTGGAAGCGGAAAGCGATCCAAAAGCAAGTGAATTTCGCGGCGAAGCGGAAACCATCCAAAATGATCGCAGATCCGCGGAATCAACTCGCGACATGGACTTAGATAGACTTGAAGAAACAAATGAAACCGGGCAGGAAGCTGAATCGATGGATGAAGCAACGATAAAAAAATTATTGACCACCCTTGATTCCGCAAAACTGGATGCCCCGGAAAAGAAGAGAGTGCTTGATAAATTGATCGCGTCATACGAGAAATTGTACGGCAGCGCGAATGAGGATGAAAGAACCGCGATATTCAAAGAAAATCCTACTCTCCGGGAAATTGTCGGATTGATCAATAAGATAGATAACGACATAAAACAAGCAGGTCCGGGAAACGAGCATGACAATGAGCCTGACACGGAAGATGTGACCGATGAAACAAATGAGAGCCCTGAATCAGGAGCTGATCCGATCAAAGAAAAGATCAAAAACAATGAGATGCTTTCGGTCGAGGAAGAAAAGATCTTGTTTGATAAATGCGAGAAGATCATTTTAAAGCAAAGGAACGGAGAGGATATAAGCGAGGAAGAGGTCGCCATGGTCATGATGTACCAAGAAGCTGTCGGAAAGGGCCTTACAGCCAAAGGCGCGGAAGTAAATGAGTCGGTAGATAAAGACGTGGAAGAAATAAATGCATTCAATGAAAAAAGCAAGGAAGAGAAAGACAAGGATATCAACGAGAGGCTGGAAAAGATCAAAAGCTCGGGAATAGAACTTAGTGATAAAGCTGAAGATGCTGAGGAACATATCAAGGAACTGGAAAAACAGCTCAAAGACAGATATGACGAATTTACAAAGATGGAAGAAGATATAGAAAAGATCAGAAATACCGAAGGCGTTGACCAGGAGGGTGCGAGAACATTAAAAAACACCATTTCTTCACTGAAAAATATATATACGGACAAGCTGCACATAGAATATTATGAATATTGGATCAAATACCTCAAGGGAGGAGTGGAATCCCTGCATGACTCCCATGCAAAACATAATATTTCCATGAATCAGCTGGAGACGCTTGGCGGGGACCTTGAAAGCGACCTTGCAAGCATAGAAAAAGGCGAATCGGAAGTACTTGCGAAATGGGCACAGTTTATAAAAGATCATCCAAAAACTGGACTTGCGCTTATTACCGCCGCCTTAGCCGCCGGAATCTTACTATCTCCATATCTTGTAAAATTTCTCGGCGCGCCGGAAATTGCAAAGCTTGGCACGGGAGCATTGGCTCCGCTGATGAAGCCGACTATAGCGTTGGGCGCAAAAGCAGTCGGAAGTCTGGCGTCGATATCAGGTTCCGTGGGTCTCGCAGGCATATTTCTTTTGCTGACGAACAGCGAAAAGATCGATGATGCCATGGAATCGATCTGGGGGAAGAAGATCCCCAATTGGGCCTCCTGGGGCCTAAAGAAGAAAGGCCAGAAGTAATTTTGACCCCATATTTTAGTTTTGATATACGTAACATAATCCCATGACCGAAACAAATCACGAAATGAGCATCAAATCAGAGATCGAGCTTTTGGAAAAGCAATTGCAGGAAAAAAAACAGGCTCTTGAAAAAGGTCCTGCCGGAAAAAAGGAAGCTGAAATATCGAAAGAAAACGTGAACGAGGCTGAATTGTCAAACGTTCAGACCGCTACGCAAGCGCAGACAAAACCCGCGCTTACGAGCGACGAGGACAAAACTGCCGAGATCAGCACGGACATAAGCAAAATAAAGGACCTTGATGTTTCGCGTCAGGTCAAGATCCTAACGACGTTGGCTTTTGAAAAAGGGATCCAATATAGCATAAAAGTCGCGCGCGGACTGAACAGCCCGTATCTTCTTGATGAACTTCATGATAAACTGGTGGGAGAACTTCACGACGAACTCGTAAAAAAAGGAAAATTGAAAGAAATATGATCTTCGATTAACATCTTAGCCTAATCATAATCTATGGAAATCGATTTTATTGATCTGGTCATTACAGTCGGCATTTTTGATTTTGCCGTGTTGTTTTTTGTTTTTTTTATTTTTTGTTTTTTTGTCTACTTTATCTCAAACTTGAAAAGCTCGGGACAGCTTTCGCGCTCGCTGAATATGACCGTTCTCCGGATCGCTGTGCCGAAAAACAACCAAAAAGAACAGAAAGAAACAGGCGAAGCGGAAAAGGAAAGTATTTCCATAATGGAACATCTTTTCGCAAGCTTGAGCAATATCAGGGAAGAGTCTATGAAGAAGCTGATCTATGGCCCATTTTATCTTTCTTTCGAGATATCTACGCCGATAGACAGCAATGAAATTTTTTTCTATGTTTCATGCCCGAAAAAGTTCCAGTCGATAATCGAAAAACAGATACATAGCTTTTATTCAGACGCGGAGATCAAAAAGATCGACGACTACAATTCATTCGTTCCCAACGGAAAAAGCGCAGGATGCTATTTGAAACTCAAAAAAACCACCGCATTCCCTCTGAAAACATACAGAAGACTCGAAGCCGATCCGATCTCAAGCATAACCAATGCGCTCAGCAAGATCCCTGTCGGAAAAGGCGCAGCCATACAGATCATAATCAAACCGACAGATAATCTCTGGCACCAGGAAAGCACTGAGCTCATCAAAGAAATGCAAAAGGGCAGAGGATTCGGCGGAAAAAAACAATCTTCGACCGTAAAAGCGATCGGCGAATTTGCAAAGATCGCTGCCGGAACAGACTCAAAGAAGGATGAAAAGAAAAAGCAGGAAGAACTTCAGATAAAACTTACATCTTCTCAGGAAGAAACGATGAAAGCCGTTTCCGAGAAAGCGACTAAGGTCGGATTTATGACCAATATACGGATAGTCACATCAGCTCCTACGCTTGAAGAAGCAAAAATGACGCTGAACGAGATTGAGAATTCATTCACTCAATTCGGTTCACCGGACCTCAACTCATTCGAGATCAGCGAGCTTGTGGGGGGAAGTCTCAATCAGGCAATATATAATTTTATATTCAGAAATTTCGACAAGTCGCGGAAGATCATCCTCAACACGGAAGAGCTTGCCAGCATATATCATTTCCCGATCATGTCGACACAGACCCCTCAGGTCAATTGGCTGAAATCAAAACAGGCGCCGGCGCCGAACAATATCGTCGAAAAGGGATTGATATTGGGGCACAATACATACAGAGGGATCGACACGATCATAAAGATCGGACGCGAAGACAGAAGAAGGCACATGTACGTCATCGGACAGACCGGAACCGGAAAGTCGGCTTTCCTCGGCGAACTCATTAAGCAGGATATAAAAAATGGCGACGGCATATGTCTTATAGACCCGCATGGCGATCTTGTTGAAGAGGCACTGGGTTCGGTTCCAAAAGACAGAGCTGAGGACGTCGTGCTTTTCGATCCGTCAAACATGCAGAAGCCGATGGGGTTGAACCTTCTTGAATATGATCCGAATTATCCCGAGCAAAAGACGTTTGTCATCAATGAAATGATCAAGATCTTCGATAAATTATATGATCTGAAATCCACAGGCGGACCGATGTTCGAGCAATATATGAGAAATGCGATGCTTCTTATCATGGAAGATCCCGCCTCAGGATCCACGCTGATCGAAATCTCAAAAGTTCTTGCGGATGCGGAGTTCAGAAAATATAAATTATCGAAATGCAAGAATTATGTCGTCAAGAATTTCTGGCAAAAAGAAGCTGAAAAGGCCGGCGGGGAAGCGGCTCTTGCGAATATGGTACCCTACATCACAAGCAAGCTGACACAATTCATATCCAACGACACAATGCGACCGATCATCGGCCAGCAGAAAAGCTCCATAAATTTCAGAGAAATAATGGATAATCGCAAGATCCTTCTTGTGAACCTTTCAAAGGGAAGGATCGGAGAAATGAACGCATATCTTTTGGGACTTGTTATTGTCGGAAAAATACTGGTTTCATCGCTCAGCAGAACCGACATGCCGCAGGAAGAAAGAAAAGATTTCTATCTATATATCGACGAGTTCCAGAATTTCACAACCGACAGCATTTCAACCATACTTTCTGAAGCGAGAAAATATCGATTGTGCCTCAACATAGCGCATCAATTCCTCGGCCAGCTTCCCGAAGAGATCCAAAAGTCCGTATTCGGAAACGTCGGAAGCATAATCTCTTTCAGGATCGGCCCCGAGGACGCCGAATTTATGACAAAACAATTCATGCCCGTATTTGATGAACAGGACCTTATCAACATCGACAACTACAACGCCTACGTAAAACTTATGATATCGGGAACCATAAGCAGGGGATTTAATATGGCCACATTCCCGCCGCTCAAGACAAATCTCGAGATCGCAAGCGCAATTAAAGAGCTTTCTTCACTTAAATATGGCCGTGATAGAGAAGTTATCGAACGCGAGATAATACAAAGAACGCTGATCTAGACTAAGAGCCTGTCTGAAAAGTTCATATTTGGCCAAAAACTCATAATTTCGGCTGCAAATCATTCAAAACTCGTCAGCTTAACATCAGTTAAACCTCCTCATTTTTTATAATTTTCGCTCGAAATCCTGAGTTTTATTGCTCAAAAGAAACTTCTCAGACAGGCTCTAAGATTTCACTATCACACCCAATAAGCCGTTTTAAAGGCCGGGTATTGCCAATTTGGCTGGAATTGATATAATGTTCTAGTATCTGCGGGTGTCGTATAACGGCTTATTATGCTAGCCTTCCAAGCTGGAGACGTGGGTTCGACTCCCATCACCCGCTCATCGATAATGAAAAATGCAGCATAAAAAAACTTGATGATATTAAAACAAAATATTTACGCGGTCAAGAAAAAAACAAAACAACTAAAATCGTTTTATGCGTTTATGTTGTTTTTTTGTGCCTTTTTCATTTATTCACCTTTTATATTTTCCGGATACGCAAAAGCTGACACGCTTAATGACAAAGTTAATTTCCTCGTCGATTCTTCATATGACTCGAATAACCGGTCGAATATCGATACGACACTGAGAAAGATCAGCAATTACGCTTTTTTTTATGTCGAAAACGAATATTACGATTCCCTTGGATATGCCGAACAGGTTAAATTCGATTCCGACCTTGAAAATCTTGCTTCCAGTTTTGATAACACGATATATCCCAGAATGCGCAATATCTTCGGGGATGAATGGAGTCCCGGAATTGACAACATGGAACACATCACAATACTTTTCACAAAAACAAAAGAGAATGTCGGCGGTTATTTCAATCCCAACGACGAGTATCCGAAATCAAATGTCGTCGATGACAAAAGCAATGAGAGAGAAATGCTCTATCTGAACGCAATTTTTGCAGGCAATGACAGGATAGAAAGTTTTATAGCCCATGAATTTCAGCACATGATAACGTGGTATCATAAAACTAAACTTAGAAATATCAATGACGACATCTGGCTGAACGAATCCAGATCGGAATATGCATCGACCGCGATAGGATATGATGACGACTATCAGAAAAGCAATCTTCGCGCCAGAGTCGAGAATTTCATGCAAAATCAGACTGACTCGCTTACGGAATGGCAGAACAAGATCCAGGATTATTCTTCCGTAAATCTCTTTTCTCAATACCTCGCCGATCATTTCGGAGGCGACACCTTCAGGACTATGATAGGCAATGATACTGCCGGCATCGAAAGCATAAATAAGGCGCTCAGCGAAAATGGCTTCACGAGCAGTGTTTTTTCCGATATTTTTTCGAATTGGAGCGTGGCCAATTATCTGAACAACAGATATTATCTTGACGGAAAATATGGATACATTAATCCAAATCTTACATATGACAATTTCCATCTGGCACCGACAAAGACCTATTTTATCGGCAACGACGATATTCCCGTCAGCATATCAGCTTCCATTAAAGACTGGAGTTCGAGATATTTTGAAATAAAACCGGCCAATAACCTGACGGGCTTGAATATCGAGATAAGCTTTAACGGCGATAATTCGGGTAAATTTGCTGTTCCATATGCGCTCATGTCCGGAGATGCGGTTGTTTCCGTGAGTAAAGCTATTCTTGACAGGAATCAGGATAATAAAATACTGGTCAAAAACTTCGGAACAGATATCACTTCCGTCATATTGATGCCGAATAGCCAGAAAAAAACAGAGGGATTCGGGAGCGAGATAGAATCATATTCATTTTCCATTTCCGTTAAGACGATCATCGGAGAACTATACCCCGACGGCACAATTCTAAAATCATACAAAAATCCTGAAGTATATCTGATCGAGGACGGAAAGAAGAGGTGGATCACGAGCGCTGCGGCTTTTATTTCAAACGGATACAGCTGGAATAACATAACCTATATAAATTCTAACGAACTCGACTTTTTTGAAAGAGGAGAAAATATTTATGCAAAAGACCTGAAACCCGACGGCACTCTCATTAAGGGCAGCGGACCGGAGGTTTATATTGTTGAAAACGGAATGAAAAGATGGATAACGACAGCCGGAGTTTTCGTGTCGAGGGGCTATAAATGGGAAAACATCATAACTGTGTCGGAAAACGAACTCGGTTCATATACAGAAGGTCAGGATATATCTTTCCAGAATCTGAAACCCGACGGCACTCTCATTAAGGGCAGCGGACCGGAGGTTTATATTGTTGAAAACGGAATGAAAAGATGGATAACGACAGCCGGAGTTTTCGTGTCGAGGGGCTATAAATGGGAAGAGATCGTCGTGATCCCGGACATAGACTTGAACTCTTATGCGGACGGATTGGATATAGACAGATGATCACAAAAGCGGCTTGTTTCTGATGAGCTGTTTTTTTTATCGATAGCGCCAAACGGAACAATATGCTATAATGTGGTCATAGAAATATGATTATTACAAAATTAAATTCAAAGAAATTACCCTATTCTGCTATTTTATTCCTAGCAGTATTTTTTGCCTTGTTCGAAAACATCGCATATGCATCGAATTCTATCGCGCCTGAAATAATACCCCGATCCGTCTGGGGAGGAAGCAAAACGACCCCGGATTGGCCAGTTGAATACGGCAATGCGGAAAAATTCGTAATTCACCACACCGCCAGCTCCACTCTCACTCCCGATGCGGACGGAAGCGGTAAATACACCGACATGGTGGAAAGCATATTCGATTATCACAGCGAAAAAAAAACCTGGTATGACGATGATGGGGAGTATGTCGGATTCGGAGATATAGGATACAACTACATCATAGATCCGAATGGGAATATTTATGAAGGCCGAGCCGGCGGGAACGGGAGCACCGGCGGACACGTGAAAGGATTCAATGTCGGCAGCATCGGCATTTCCGTTCTCGGAAGGTATCAAGGATATCTCAATTCCAAGAACGAGAACGTACCATCCCACCCCGTCACGGATTCGATCCTGGATTCTCTGAAAAATCTGATCGGCTGGCTTGCTTCTGCGAATAACATAGACCTGAACGCTACGACGGAATTCCATGGAAAAAATATAGACGGGATCGTCGGACACAGGGACCTTTCGGCAACGATATGCCCGGGAAATGACCTTTATTCAAAACTCAGCGAGATACAGAATTCTGCCGTCATCAAAAAGACGGAATTCGACAAATACGCCTATCAGATTCCGGGCGACCGGTCGATATACGTCATCGACGAAGGCTATAAGCTGAAATTTAACTCGTTAGGGGAGCTTCCAAGCGGACACAGGAACAAAAATGTCATAGCCGCTTCCGAAGCTCAATTGGACCTTTTCAGATATAAGGATTCAACGATATATCCCGATGGATCGCTATTGCAGGAATTCGGTTCTAATGCGGTTTATTATATCGACAAACAGGAGAAAAGACATCTGAATATGAAAGGCGAAGAGTTTTCAAAAATGGGATTCGATAATTCCAAGATCATATACGTTTTTAAAAGCGATCTGAATATTTACAAAGAGGGGAAAAACATCAAATACGGACCGGACGGAAAATTGGTCAAAGACGCAAGTTCGAAAGTATACCTTATTCAGAGCGGAAAGAAAAGAGGATTCACCTCGGCAAAGCTTTTCGAGTTCCTCGGATATAGATGGAAGAATATCGAACTAGATGAAAACATCGGTCTTTATCTTGATGGAGGCGATATGCTGTATCCGGACAAATCCCTGGTCAAAACCGCCGCCAGTCCCAATGTCTATTTCATTGAAAATAAGCAGAAAAGAAAAATAACCTCGGATACCCTGTTCAATAAGCTGGGATACAAGACAAAAAATGTGATCACGATCGAAGATGTCGAACTCTCCCATTTTCCGAGCGCAAAAAATATGACATACCCCGACGGCACGCTCCTACAGCAAGAGAACAGGCCTTCGGTTTATCTCGTCGCAAATGGCAGTGTCAGGATATTTCCTTCAGCTGAATTATTCCTGAAACTCGGATATAAATGGAAGAACGTGACCGCGATCAAGGCAGATGAGTTCAAGAATTATTCCTATGCAGGAAGGGTCCTGCAACCAAATGGGACATTGATCAGACCATTGGACGGATCGGACATTTATCTTGTCGACAATGGCACAAAGAGAAAGATATCTTCGGCTTTAATGTTCGAAAAGCTCGGATACAAATGGAACAGCGTACTCCCGCTTCCACCGGACCAGATCAATGAATATCCTTCCGGAGAGAATTTAAAGTATCCGGATGGAACATTGATCAAAAAGGAAGGATCCGGGATCATTTACAGAATCGACGGCGGGAAGATCAGGGAATTCACATCCCAAACGCTTTTCGAAAAGACCGGAAGCAAGTGGACGGATGTCGTGACTCTTCCGGCCAATGAATTTGCAGCGTATGCATATGGCGGGATCGTAATGTATCCGAATAAGACTTTGCTCCGGGAAAAGGGAAAGGATGCCATCTATGTCATAAAAGATCAAAAAGCTTTGGGCATTAAAAGCCTGGCTGAATTCAATAAAGCCGGATATAAATGGAAGGATGTGATTGATCTGCCGAAAGAAGAAATAACCCTGATGATTGATCCGGGCAAGGCGTTCCAGAGGGATGCAACACCGCAATACATTCCGGCCAAATCTCCGGCTAAAAGCGCGGATGCATTGACCAGCCAGGAAAAAACCGAGCCTCCCGCGTCGAACACTTCCGCCAACAAACCGGTTAATCCCGACATAAAGATAGCAATATACTCGATCACGGAAGGAAGTGTAAGGATGACGGCCAACGGACCGTATAAAGTGGATCATATGAACGGAGACGGTACTATCCAGAAAACGGAAAAAAGATCCGCGAACGAGCAGACCGAAATAGCATATTTCAATTCCGCGTCCTATGTAAAATTCACCCCATCAAGCAAAGATACAGTGCTTGAGGTCGTGTCGTATAACGATCCATCCTGGAACAATGCCGTGAATGATAACAGATTCAGAGGTAATATTATAATCAAATACTCGGATATTTCCGATAAGCTATGGATCGTAAATGAGCTTCCTCTGGAAGATTACGTTAATGGAATAGCCGAAACTACGAGCGAAAGCCATAACGAATATCTCAAGGCGTTCAGTATAATTGCAAGAACTTATGCAATGTATTATATTGAAAGGGGAGGCAAGCACATCGGAGAACCTTTCCACCTGAAGAACAGCAGAAATGGAAATGGCAATGATCAGTCATATAAGGGATATAATTTCGAGATAAGAGCCGATAAGATAGTTTTGGCAAGCAGAGAAACTGCGGGAAAAATAATAACCTTTAACGGAAAACCGATTGTAGCGGCGTATTCATCGGATTCGGGCGGCGTTACAAAAAGCGCCTGTGATGTTCTGAGCAAAACTTATTGCAACAGCGACTTTTCCTATCTTTCCGGCGGCGCCAATGATCCAGATGGAACCGTTCACGACCGGAACAAGATGGCATCGAGTCATGGAGCCGGTATGAGTGCGGTGGGAGCCCTCAAGATGGCAGAAAACGGCACCTCCTTGCAGAACATGATCGCGCACTATTACCCTGGAGTTGAAATTATTAAATATTATTGATAGTTCAATGGAGCTGAACAAAAAAATATATTTTTCACTGATCGTATTTGCGATCAGTATTGCACAAGAGACCAATGCCACTCTGTCGACATTCGATTTTACTTCTCCAATTGAAAAAACTGACGTCAAAATCATATTGACTGACTTTCTTAAATGGCTGCTTACCGTGGTAGGATCATTCGCTTTTTTAGCGCTGATCATAGCAGGTATTTCATATATGACATCGATGGGCAATGTTGAAAAGGCTAAAAAGGCGAAAAAATCCGTGCTGTGGATAATCGGCGGACTAGTATTAATCCTGCTGTCATACTCCATTCTCGTAGTACTGGACAGTATTTTTACCGGTTAAAAGCAAAATAAATTTAATATGAGATCAATTACGCATAGGATCATATTCGTACTTTTGGTTTTTAGCATCATCGGCGCAGACAATGCACATTGCTTAACCACAACCTATAAACTTCCTCCGACAACATCAACAACGGATTTTCAGATGTTGCTGGTTAATTTATTACACTGGATGCTTTCCGTGATCGGTCCGATCGCATTGATAATGCTTATCATAGCAGGGATGATGCATATAACATCAGCAGGAGATCCTCAGAAGGCGGCTTCAGCAAAAAAAGTCTATATGGCCATGGCAGGCCTGATCATTGCGTTATTATCCTATTCAATGCTCGTATTATTAAATAATATGTTTACATAATATAAATTATGACAAAAACAAATAACATTATGATTTCTTTAATTTGTCGCATTCTTCCGACGCTTTCAATATTCGCGCTTGTAAATACCGCTAATGCAGCAACAACGACCTATAAAGTGACAAACCCGATAGCCACAAGCGATTTTGCAAAAATAGTGGCTAATTTTTTGAAATGGTTTCTTTCCGTAGCCGGAGCCATTGCGATGATAATGCTTATAGTAGCAGGCATCATGTATATGGGTTCAGCAGGAAATCCTCAGAAGGCGGCTTCAGCGAAAAAAATGGTGATGATAACACTAGGCGGACTGATATTATCGCTTTTATCATATTCGATCCTGGTAATACTTGATAATATTTTTACAAAATAACATATGACAACGATTGAAAGAAAGGGCGTAAAACTAATTTCCTTCTCCATATATTATTATGCATTTCTGATGGTCTTTCTCATTCAAAAGAAAGCTGAGGCTGCGTCGACGATCACGGCAGTCACAAGAAAAATAAAAGTCAGCGACTTTGTGCATCTTATTGAAAACGTTTTTAAGTGGTCGCTCTCCGTTGCGGGAGGAATAGCGCTCATCATGCTCATAATCGGAGGCATCACATACATGACATCAACCGGAAATGAGCAGAAAGCCATGCAGGCAAAGAAAACATTTTATTGGGCGCTGGGCGGACTCATGCTACTGATCCTTGCGTATGGAATAGGTTTCGTCATATACGGAATATTCTTTTAACGACCTAACGGCTTACTGAAATGCAAAAAAAAGTTTACATTGTTGTCTTGAACTGGAATGGCCTTAGCGATGCAAGAGAATGTATCTTATCCCTTCAAAAGAATAACTATGCAAATTACGAAATAGTCGTTGTTGATAATGGTTCGACTGATAATTCAGCGGCTATTTTAAAAAGGGCATTTCCATATATAACGATCATAGAGAATGGAATAAATTACGGTTTTGCGGGAGGAAACAATATAGGGATCGAATATTCGCTAAGACAGGGGGCTGACTATATCCTGCTTCTGAACAATGACACCGCGGTCGAAAGCGCTTTCTTGTCGAAATTAGTGGAAGCGGGGGATTCAGACGAAGCGATCGGCCTGGTGGAATCGAAGATATGCTATTACGACGAACCGAAAAAGATCTGGTTTGCCGGAGGAAAGATCGACTGGCTCAAAACAAAAGGGACTCATATGGGGATCAATGAATTGGACAACGGCCAATATGACAATATCCGCGAGGTTGATTATCTCACCGGGTGCTGTCTTCTCATAAAAAGATCCGTTTTTGAAAAGATCGGTAAACTCTCGGAAGACTATTTTTTATACTATGAGGACACGGATTTCTGCCTCCGGGCAAGGAACGCCGGATTCAAATGCATTTATGTTCCGAGTTCAAAGATCTACCATAAAGTTTCAAGATCGACCAAGCCCGGCTCGCCAAGCTATATCTATTACCACACCCGGAACGGATTATATCTTGCAAAAAAAAACGGCGGCACATTGAACAAGATATTATTGTATCCATTCTGCATATATCTTTTCGTAAAGCAAATATTAAAAATAGCCATTTTCCCCGCGAAAAGAAACTGGGCATTGGCGGTTCTGAGGGGCGAGAGAGATTTCCTTCTCGGAAAAACAGGTAAATCAGCTCTGTAGTCTGAATGCAAAAAAAGACGGCTAAGAGTCCGGCTTTTTTAATTCTGTCTTATTTCCCGCTAAGAGACCAGAAACCTTCCGACAAGATAACCGACGCCAAAAGGCCCTTCGTAACTCAGCTTTTGAAATTTACTTTCGGAATTGGCAAGCGCGCCCAGAGCTATGATGATCGATCTCAGTCCGCATTCTCCCGCCTCTTCGATCAGGTTCGAATCGATTCTCAAAATTTCATCCGCTTTGCCGGCTTCCAAAAGTTCAACGATAATGCTGTCGAATTTTTTCCCTGCCGGAGAATATCCCGCCGGCGCATCAGGCGTCAGGCGATGCGAAAGATCTCCGCTTGCAACCAAACCCACTTTGCGGTCCGTATTCTGAATAGCTTCATATATCGCTTTTCCGAATTCAAGATGCTTCCCGTAATCAAGCTCGGAAAATGCGACCGGAACGATCTTCATATCAGAAACATGCTTTGTGAGAAAATAAAGCGGGACCATGCTTCCATGGTCCAAGACGATCTCCCTTGCCAGTATCTCGGCCGGCACTCCTTTTGCATCAGATATATTTTTAATGCTCATAGCAAGATCGGTATCATTCGCAAATTTCATCGAAATATCATCTGCTCCAAAATCCAAAAAATCTCCTTCCAGTGTTTCTTGCCCGATTATCGTCATAAAATCCGTCTGATATGGGCCGTGCGGAGATATGACAACGATCGTTTCAAGCCCGAGATCGCGGACTTCTCTGGCCAGTGTTTTCATGGCCTGCACGGTGGCACTCACCAGCGAAAGATTCTCCCTTCCGATCGATGGGATGATGATGGGCGGATGGGGACATATTGCGGCAAATTTCAACATAAGCTTTTATTAATGATAAATCTACAGAATAAAGTTTAATTTTTCTTGGCAATTCGGGCACTTTCCGTCTTTATCGAATCTTTCGATATAATATCCCACCCTCTTGACGCAAAGTTCTGAACATTTGGGACAATAGGTGTTCTCGGTCGTGCCCCCGGGAACGTTTCCCAAATAGACATATTTCAAACCTGCGTCTTTTCCGATCTTGTATGCTTTTTGAACGGTCTTCAGCGGAGTGTCGGGAAGGTTCTGCAGTTTCCACGATATTTCCCCTGAGAACGCGCTTAGGTGCCATGGCGTATCGCTTCCAAGCTCATTGAAGATGAATTCGGCTATATTTCCAAGCATTGCACTGTCGTCGGACAGAGTGGGGATGACCAAAGTGGTGATCTCGACCCACACCCCGAGTTTCTTCATCTTCCTGCAATTATCAAGAATAGGACCAACGCCGGCTCCGCAGCTTTTCTTATAGAATTCATCATCGAATGATTTTATATCGACATTTGCGGCATCAAGAAATGGCACGATCAAGTTCAGGGTTTCATCGCTCATATATCCGTTCGTCACCCAAGTGTTCTTTATACCTTTCTTTTTCGCGATCTTCATCGTATCAAGCGCATATTCAAGAAAGATCGTCGGTTCCGTATATGTATAGGAAATGCTCGGGCATTTTGATTTGATCGCCTCCGCAACAATTTCCTCCGGAAGAATATCCTGTCCGACATCAAGCATGCTCTTGTCTTTTTTCACAAGCTGCGATATCTGCCAATTCTGGCAATTATCGCAGCGGAGATTGCAGCCAACCGTGGCGACTGACAGCGAGTGAGAACCTGAAAGAAAATGAAAATACGGTTTTTTCTCGATAGGATCAACGCTTAGCGAGATCACTTTTCCGTAATTAAGCGCAAAAAGCACGCCCTCGATATTCTTTCTCACTCCGCAGATCCCGAACGCGGCAGGCATGACGAGGCACCTATGCGCGCAGGTGTTGCATCGAACCTTTTTATTTTCAAGTTTTTCGTATAGATATGATTCTTTCATAAACACGGATATTTTATTCAACAAATACACACTCGATCAAGATCGTCCATATATTCACATATTAACACCTTTCTTTTTTTAATAGCAAATGATTAATGCACAAAAAAATAAGCCCTTTGAGCTTATAGTCAATGCTATTTATTTTTTAACCGTTCCTCCTTCTCCTGGAGCGCTTTTTCGACATCTTTAATCAGCTTTGTAAATTTTTCTTCTTTGGCGTTATTTTCGTTGATTATCGATATCACGAACCTTGCGATCGCATAATGATCCACCGTTATTCCTGTCTTTCTTGTAAGTTCCTTGTGCAAGATATCATCGATCTTGTCCGCGATCTCAAGCACATCGATCTCTACTTCATTTTCTCCTATCAGTGCTTTAAACATATTTCCTCCATACCTCGATTATATGTATTAATGGCAAAAAGTCAATTGTCATGATGCATTTTGTCTGATATAATACCAGCATGGAAAAAAGGATTTTTATCGCGATAAACCTGCCCGAAGAGATAATAAGCGGGCTAAAGGCCAATGAAAAACGTTGGAAAGGTTTGCATATCAAGTGGACAAACGCCGCAAATATGCACATCACCCTTCAATTCCTGGGAAATGTGAACCGCAAGGATTTTGATGCCATAATGCTTGCGGTGGGAAAAGCGGTTCCGCAGATAGGACAATTCCATATTACGCTTGACAGGATCGTTCTGGGTCCCAATTCCGGCGAACCAACCATGTTCTGGGCAACGCTTCTCATCGACAGCAATTTGCTGAAACTGAAAAGAACGCTGGACGAGAGCCTGAAATCCTACGGATATATGCCGGAAGATCGCAAATTCAAACCTCACATTACCCTTGCAAGAGCAAGAGGCAATCAGCTCAAAGGCAGGAAAACCAACATCCAACTGAAGGGAATGAGGTTCAAAGTTGAAAGCATTGAGATCATGCAAAGCCAGCTTCATCCGGGAGGTTCAAAATATAAGATCGCACGGAGCTTTAAGTTGGCGAATAATCCATAGATATGAACGCGCTATGCATGAGAAATATATTGGGCGTTAAAATAAGCAGCATTACTTCCAAAGAAGTTCTTGATGATATCAAGATTTTTTTATTATCCGAAAACCAGCACCATATCATCACTCTGAACCCGGAAATGATAGTGGAAGCGCAAAGCAATGACAGTTTCAAAAGTATTATCAATGAAGCAGACCTCTGTGTTGCAGATGGAACCGGCATTTTATTGGCAGACAGATTGCTTAACGGAACCACTCTGCCGGAAAGAATAAGAGGCGTGGATCTCATGCTGGCAATTTGCACGCCGGATGTCATCAACAATAAAAGAATATATCTTCTTGGAGCGGGGCAGGGGATAGCGAAAAGAACTGCGGAAGTTCTGAAAAAAAAATATCCGCATTTGAATATTGTCGGGGCGGAAGAAGGAATAGACATTAGAAGTCCAAAGTCCAAAGTCCAAAGTCCAAAAAAATACACGGAACAAAATGCAGAGCTGGTCGAACGGATCGTCAGAGCAAAGCCAGATATATTATTCGTCGCTTTCGGAGCTCCAAAACAGGAAATATGGATCCATGAGAACATAAAAAAGATCCCAAGCATCAGGCTTGCGATCGGCATCGGAGGTTCATTTGATTTCATTTCAGGAAGGATATATCGCGCTCCCCGCATTATGCAAAAATTAGGCATGGAATGGCTGTGGAGGCTGGTCCAAGAGCCGAAGAGATGCAAAAGGATCTATAACGCAACGATAAAATTCGGCTGGATGGTCCTGGAAAAAAAAATAAAAAGCACATAAGTCCGCATGCGCTATGTTTTCTTTCATGATACGATCTAGCGCAGCTTTTCATCGATATCTTTTCCGCAATGCGGGCAAATCTTATGCGTTTCGGAATTTTTTTGAACTTGTTCGATAAAACCGGACGCGAATATGCCCGCCGGCAACGCGAACATCCCTATCCCGAAAAGAGCCACTATGGCGCCGAAAAATTTGCCGAGCGGAGTAATGGGATAAACATCGCCATAACCTATTGTGGCAAGCGTGACGATGCCCCACCACATTGCAGCCGGAATACTTGAGAATTTTTCAGGTTGCGCCTCATGCTCTATGAAGTACATCAGGCTTGAAGAGATTACTAACGCTATAAAAATCAAAAAGGCCGAAAGAAACAATTCTTCCTTTTTTTCCCTGATTATTTCCTTAAACATTTTGAAAACGGCTGAATATCGGCCCAATTTGGCGATCCTGAAAAGTCTTAACAGGCGCAAAACTTTGATTGTTCGAAGGTCCAGAGTTAGAAAAATAGGCAGATAGAACGGCAATACCGACAAAAGGTCCGCGACGGCCATCGGCGTCATCGCATATCTCAGCCTGTTTTTAACGTGCTCATTGAAATCCGCTCTGAGATCGCATGTCCAAAGACGCAGAACATATTCCAGTGTGAAAATAATGATGGAGAATATTTCAAATATATTAAACAATTCCGCGTATTGAAAATGAAAAGGTTCCACCGTTTCAAGGGCTACTGCGATTATATTCAAAAAGATCAGCACGGTCATAAAAAATGTGACGGCGCGGCCGTTCGGTCCCGATGCTTCCGTTCCCTCCAATATTTCAAATATTATTTTCTGCGTTTCTTTATACATAGTTTTAATTAATTCTTTATATATAACAATAGTTTGGCCGCATGCCGATTTATTTTAAATGCCTGGACAGAACGATCATCACCGCCGCCTCATTTCTTCGCCTGGATAAACTCTATCGGGGCGCCGTCTTCTTCTATAAATGCGACGATGTTTCCCTCTGAGGGACTGTTCGGCTGAATGATCACTTTCTTTCCCTTGATCGCCTCATGGATATCATCAACTTCAAAGGCGATATGCGGAACCATCTTTACGATCTCGGGCAATGGACAGTCCTTTTCATATCTCATCCACTCGATCCCATATTCGCTTTTTTCAAAGCCGCAGTGATATAGCTTATAATCCTTCATGTAAACCTCGCCGCTTATCGGCTTATCCGTCGGTATACCGATGTGGTGATATTTAAGTTTTATTTTTTTGTTCATATCGTTTTTTTATTATATAAATACGGTCTCGCCCGATGCGCGGAAATTATTTTTCAACCCTGAACATTTTGCCATGTCCCGGAATTACATAGTCGGCCAGTTCCAGAATTTTCTTCCGGGAAACGACAAGTTTTTGGATATTCATGTGTTCCGGGTCGCTATCCGGCCTATTGATATCAATTTCCTGTTTTTCTCCATCCATCCACCAGAAGACATCTCCCGCAACGGCATAAACCCCTTTTTCCGTTCTTACGATCAGGGAACAATGCTCTTCCATATGGCCCGGCGTGCGGACCACCTCAAGATCGGTTCCCGGAACAATTCCATTGTGCTTTATGATCGCGTCCTTTTGATAAACATAAAGCTCATCGACGATCTTTGCCCCGGAAAATATCCCCGCAAGAAGCGAATGGTCGACGTGTCCATGGGTCAAAAACACAAAGTCTATGTCCGTAATTTCCAATTTCTCCCGCTTTAATGCGTTCAACAGTTTTTCCCTGTCAAAGCCGGGATCCGCGACGATGTTTTTTCCGTTTGATCTTATGAGAACGACCGAAGAATTCGCATTCCATCCGTCAGCCGTCTGTTTTGCATAACCTTCGATCAATATCTTTATTTCAGACATGGTATTGAATTATTGTGATATGTTGATTAAGCATTTTCCAACTTAAGTGAACAGTTTTTTTGTGACTATGAAAGAACCTATCTGTTTTTTGACGATCACCGATTCTATCTGAAAGGGGACGACGCAACCGCACCTCGCGCAGTCCGCTTTGCCGCCGATCACACAGGGAAGTTTTCTGTTTCCCATGGGATCCAGGCAAATGACCGCTTTCGGCAAAATGCAATTTGAGGTGATCCCTGTTGAATTCTTTGACTTCATAAGTTCGAGGATAGGCTTGCTGTTCAATATAAAATTTCCATATTTCTTTTTCAGAACCAGGAGCCTGCCGATGATCGCATCCCTCTCGCCCCAGTCCAGCCAAAGATCTTCTTCTATGCCCTTGATCGGCGTATAGAAATCGAAATTTATCCCCTGAATTTTCGCATGCTTCCATTCTTCCAGCAGCGACTCGATGCAATTTTGGTTTTTCTTATTCAATACGCATGCGATATTCACATGGATGTCATCCCGGTCTGCGTTCCGTTTGAGCTTGTCATACGTGTTAACGCCTCTGATCTGCTCATAATATTCTTTCGTGCCGTCAACGGATATATTGAATACGCAGTTATTCCATTTCGGGAGTTCGATCGAACCGTTCGTAACCACCATATTGAATGGAAATATTTTGATCCCTTGTTCGACGATCTCCTGCCTCAGCAGCGGTTCTCCGCCCACCCACGACGCATGAATGATCGACGGGTTTTTCTTTTTGACTTGCAGAACCCTGCCCAAAAGCTCTTCTCCGGCCAGTTCTTTATCATGGTCCTGCTGAAAAAAATAGCAATGCTTGCATCTCAAATTGCATTTATTGGTCACGTCGATCGATATCGCCACAGGAAATTGCGCGCCGGATATCACGTTCTTAATAAAATAGTATCCAAGTTTAGCGTAGCTCATAAATATTGTGCGGAGTAAAAAGACGGCATTATTTAAAACTTGTCTGATCTAATTTATATCATATCACGGATTTTCTTAAAATCGCAAATTATGCCGATATTTGATATGATATCGACATAAAGCGCTTTAATTTGGCAGGGAAGGGGAGTTGAGAATATCGCTATCGCCATAAGTTATAGAACACAACAAACACTTTGCTTCTTTTGCCATCCGGATGTTTTTTGACAAGCCTCGACCTCTTTCTGTATCATGTATATATTGCATTAATAATAAAAAATATGAATAAAAAAATAAGGACCAGATTCGCACCAAGCCCGACGGGATATCTGCATATCGGAAGCCTCAGAACCGCTTTTTATAACTATCTTTTCGCAAAACATAATGATGGAGTTTTTATCCTCCGGATCGAGGATACGGACAGATCCAGATATGTCGAAGGATCGATAGAAAATCTCATCAAAATACTCAATAATATGGGGCTGAGCTATGAAGAGGGGGTAACGCTGGACAAGGACGGAAAACTCGCTCATAAGGGCAATTTTGGACCGTATATGCAGTCCCAAAGGCTGGATATTTATAGAAAATACGTAGATGAACTGGTAAAAAATGACCACGCATATTATTGCTTCTGCAGTCAAGAGCGTCTCGAACAAATGAGAAAGGATCAGCAAGCAAATAAAATGGCTCCCATGTATGACGGGAAATGCAAAAAATTGAGCAAAGACGAGATCAATGCGCTCATCGCAAAAAAAACGCCATATGTCATAAGGATGAAAGTTCCAAGGGAAGGCGTTACCGAATTTGAGGATATTATATACGGAAAAATATCGGTTCAGAACAATACTATAGACGATCAGGTGCTCTTGAAATCGGACGGATTTCCGACTTACCACATGGCGAACATCGTTGATGATCATCTTATGGAAATCACGCATGTTTTGAGGGCTGAGGAATGGCTTCCGTCAACTCCTAAGCACATTCTGTTATATAAAGCTATGGGATGGACACCTCCGATTTTCATACACCTTCCGCTTCTGCTAAATCCAACTGGAGGCAAATTGAGCAAACGCCAGGGAGATGTCTCAGTTGAAAACTATCTTGAAAAAGGTTATCTCAAAGAGGCTCTTTTGAACTTCGTTCTTCTTCTGGGATGGAACCCGAAAACAGATGAGGAAGTTTTTTCTCCAGATGAGATCATAAAAAGATTCGACGTTTCCGGAATAAACCACACTGGAGCCGTTTTTGATGTGAAAAAACTGGATTGGCTGAATGGGGTCTATATACGCAAGACAGAGCTGGGTGAATTAACCAAGCTTTGCATTCCATATTTGGTCAAGGCGAATTACATCGACGAAATTAAAAATGAAAAGATAAAAGATCAAAATGATAATTCAAAATTCAAAATTATAGATACAAACGAGGTAATTGATCTTGATCATTTGAAAAAGATCGTTGCGCTTGAACAGGAAAGGATGAAAATGCTTTCCGAAATAGGGGAGCTTGTGAAATTTATGTTCCGGGACAAGCTTGAGTATGAAAAAGGACTTCTCGCATGGAAAAAAATGACTCTTGAAAATGCAAAAATCAATCTCGGGATCGCCCTTGAGGAATTGGCGAAACTGGACGAATCAGAATTCAGCAGGGAAAATATCGAAAAAAAACTGAGAAGCGCCATGGAAGAGAAAAATATCAAAGCAGGGGAGATCCTCTGGCCCCTTCGCGCCTCGCTTACGGGACTCCAGGCTTCCCCCGGTCCTTTTGAAGTTGCAGAGGCTCTTGGGAGGAGTAAAACACTGAAGAGAATAAGCGAAGCCATGGAGAAAATTGGCTAATCGATCTTCATAATCATTCCAGGGAGCGATCTTCGAATGAGCTGCAATATCAATAAAAAAACTTCAGAATTATTTCTGAAGCATGTAGCATTATTTAATCTCCCGTTTTTCTTTTGATCACATTTATGAGCGCCGGATATTTGCCTGTCGTTTCATTGACATATTTCTTAGCATCTCGGACGCTGCCAAATTCTTTTATTATAGCGCCTCCTTCGGGATGAAATCCCAGATAAACGATTACGAGATGCCGATATACCTCGTCTTCCTGGTCCAAGTTTGTGAAAGACAGGATATCTCCATATTGCATGACAACTTCATTATTAAGCTGAAGCTCGAATTGTACAGACAAATAAAATTCGACGTTAACGTTTATAGAATTATTTGCAGAATTGTTTATGCGGGAATAATATACGTGATATTCCCTGGCATCTGCCCTATAAAATTCTACTTTCTTTTTTTCAACTTGCTTCTGCGCGACATCTGCGCAAGATTGTTCGTTCTGAACTGCGGAAATCCCGATCAATACGCCAGCCGCGAGAGCCAGTACGATCAGCAATAACACAATTAGATTTCTCATAACCACATCTCCTCGCCGTCTTAATTTCATTTTGATGGCATCAAGAACGACAATATACTCTACCCTATATCTTTATTATGGTGCCAGAAAACCCCGTGGCTTTCCACGGGGATGAATGGCTTATGAAAGATAGTCTCGGCGGAGCCGAAACTGATCATAAAAAACCCACCCAGATACTCCGTTGCTTGCAGCGGAGTTGGGTTCATTTTTGTAAATATTCGAACGGGTCCATTAGATAGACATCGGGATATGTGTTATAATTAAAGCAATTCCATATATCATGAATTAAAAATGCTGAAAATAAACAAGAAGGTAACAATAGCCGTTTGTATGTTTTTAATAACGTCTTTTATTGTGACGCCTTTTTATGCCATAGAAGCGGATGTTGTCGATGAGATAGAAAGCCAGATCAAGGAAAAAAGCGATCAGATAAAAAACCTGGAAAATCAAGCTGCGGAATATAAGGATGTCATAAAAGACCTTCAAATGAAACAACAAAGCTTGGATAATGAGATCGAGCTTTTAGATGCGCAGATCGCACAGCTCAATATCGAGATCCAAACGACGCAATCTCAGATCGATCAGGCCAATCTTGAGATCAATAATCTGCTCATAAGGATCCAGATCAAAGAGGAGGAGATCGGAAAGGAAAAAGAGATACTGCGAAGCCTTCTTCGAAAAATAAACGAGTACGACGGAGAGTCTGCTTTCGAGATCCTTCTGAAAACCGAACAATTCTCTGATTTCATAAATCAATCTAATTACGTAGATAAGGTCGGGGAAAAGATAAAAAGCACGCTGGACTCGCTGAAACTGATCAAAGGAGAGCTCGAGCAGGAAAAAGCAAATCTGGAAAGCAAGAAAAAAACGCTTGAAGATCTTAATAAGAAATTAACCGGACAAAAAGATGCCGCCAATTTGCAAAAACAATCGAAAGAAGATCTGCTGACTGACACCAAGGGAAAAGAAAATAAGTATCAAGATCTCCTGTTCAATGTAAAAAATCAAAAAAATTCGATCTTGGGCGACATCAATAAGCTGAAACGGGAGATGGAGACCGAGATCGCAAGGATCGCAGCGCTTGCTGAAAGACCCTCGGAAAATCTTGCATCTACGAGCTGGTATTTCACTCAGAACAACCCGAATTGGAAAGACAATACGATAGGATTTTCGGATTCCACCATAGATGATTATGGGTGCGCTATTGCGGCAGTCGCGATGGTCTTCAAGTACTATGGCATTGACATAGATCCGGGAAGGCTCGCCAAACAGCCCATATTCTATTACGACCTCATCGTCTGGCCGAAGCAATGGAGATATCTGGATCTGGTGAAAAATTCGGGCCACAAATCGGGCGGCCTGAACGAGGATGACTGGAATGTGGTGGACCGGGAGATCGCAAGCGGCCATCCGGTGATCGTTTTCATCAAAGCGCGGGGAAATGCCGGACATTATGTCGTGATCCACAGTAAAGACAGCAAGGGTTATGTAGTACACGACCCCATGACCTGGAACAATCAATCCGGAGCGAATATCTATCTCTCAACCACAAGAAAATATCTGGAATCCATTTATAAGGGGAAAACCGTAATAGATCAATACATCATTTATCATTGATCTTAATCTATGGAACTCATACAAGAAATCTGCGATAAGGATATCGGGGAAAAGGGCAATGTGAATGATGTCCGCTACAAGATCCGCAGGGCTGTTAGAGCTGTCATATTCAACGATCGAAACGAGATCACGATTCTGAATGTCACAAAAAATAATTACCACAAACTTCCGGGCGGAGGCATTGAAAAAGATGAGACCGTATTGAATGCTCTCAATCGCGAAATACTTGAAGAGACGGGATGCGAAGCAAAAATAACAGGAGATGTCGGCGTCATTCTTGAATGCAGAAATAAATTCGAACTGATGCAAATTTCATATTGCTACGCGGCAAAACTTGTGAAAAAATTAAATGATCCGTCATTTACCGATAAAGAGGTGCACGAAGGATTCAAGCTGGAATGGATGAAGGTCGATGAGGCGCTGCGGACATTTAAAAGCGACAAACCGATGACATATGAAGGCAGATTTGTTCAGAAAAGAGATATTGCGTTATTGTCTTCAGTGAACAACGATCGGCCCGCCGCATAAAATAATATTTTTAAAAAAGAAAAGGGGACAGTTGTCCTTTTTTTAATACATATGTCGCACGCGATCTTCCGGCGCTGCATGTTTTTCCTTGTAAAAAATACGGCATAAATGGGGATGAACCGACTAAGTTTTAACGGCAATTACGATGATATCATAAACAATCGTTTCGCAAGCCATGAATTCTGCGTAATGAAAAAAACCAAAAATTAACGGCCGAAATATTTCTTAAATAAAATAATTATAAATTTTACATAGCAGACAATGGCTATATTATATATCAAAAAATATTATAACATTTGAACATCATGCATATATATAATATGGGTTATATCGATCTGAGCAAATCAATTAAAATCGCTTTGTTTATATACAAAGCAAAAAACACTCTTTCAACGTCGCAAAAGCTACCTTGTGCGACACTGCACAAATCATTTTTAAAAGCGCTTTCGCGCCTGAAACTTAGCCTTATTCTCGTATTCATCTTTCAATATTCATCTTGGTACTTTCATTATACTCCCTCTCCTAACACTTGTCAAGAGGGGCTGTGCATAACTGCTTACGGCAAGAATATTTTTCTTTGTCACGATTATAAATCTCGAAGACAGTCGGTCTTTTTATCCCGAATATCTTGGCCAGTTCACCATAAGAACATCCTTTGTTTCTCATTTCTACCAGCCTTTTGTTTCTTTTAGTTTGTGGTTTTGACATATTATTATTGTTAATGTTCTTATCTATATGTTAGGTGATATTTTCGCAATTGTCAACACCTACACATATTTGCGCGCCGTCTTTTCCATCTCTTTATCGTTAAACTGCAGATAATCGAGCGCGGCGCGCGGGTTATTCCTCGAATGTCCCAAGATTCTCATAATCTCTACTATGTTACCCCCTAAATCTAAAATGTGGTGAGCTTTTGAGTGCCTGAGGCTATGTGGGCTTACTTTCTTCTTTAAGTTTGCACTAGAGGCCATTTCTTTGATCCAGCGCTGAACGGATCGTGTGGTGAGCCTTATTCCCCGGCCTTTTATTCCGGCCATGAATAAATGTTCTCTTTGGTTCATGCATAGTCTGATTCCGAGATACTGCATTAAATGCCTATGCGTTTCAGGAGACCAGAATATCCACCTCATGCGATTGCCCTTTTTGGTTCTTATGAACGCCTTAGGTTCGTTCTCTATGTCGGCGATGTTAAGATCGCATAACTCTGAAACTCTGATCCCCGTTTCCCATAATAGCCTCAAGATGATCCGTTTTTCGAGTGTGAAAAATTCTGACCTCGTGACTGTGTTTTCCATTTTCTGGTATTCTTCAAAAGTGATGTGACAATGAGGCCGAGGCATAAACTTTGGCGCGCGGATAATGAACGGATCAATGCATTTTATCCCCTGTCTCCTGTAAAAATCAAAGAAGTTTTTAATTACTATGGTTGCATATGCGACGTTCGCAATGGCGTATTTGTTTTTCATCATCTGCTGAAATTTAATTATATCCGTTATGCCAATTTCAGATATTATCTTTTTCACAAGTCCATTAAATCTTTCCAAATGTACGCGATACGTTACTGAGGCTTTGGCTGTGTAAGACCCTTTCCATGACAGATAATCTTCAATTTCTTTCTGTATCATACAAAATGCCACCCCTTCTATGCCCGCCGTCAAGCGAGCATTTCCAGAGTGGCGATAAGATTATACCACGATTCACGTGTAGTTGGAAACGCCTATTTGACGGCAGTCCTTCCGGACCCGACCTTTCGGTCATAGGCTGTTAAATAATTAGTTGTGTGTTCTTAAAAATATTCTTAGAGATTATTTGTTACTTTGCACCGTATCAGATTTAAATATATCTGTCAACAGCAATGTCCACAGGCACGAAAAAACAGACGGGTGAAGTCTGTCTTTTCTGAGATATTATCTTCCTCCATTAATTACAGATCCTACGTCATAGCCGTATTTTTTAAGGATCTCAGTCCCAACATAAATTGCGCATCCGACAAGGATTGATGCTGCGCCTTTGATGAAGTCTGTCTGGATCATTCCGACTCCGACTGTGACAAAGACGGTCGCTGCGGTTGAAAGAATCCCACTTGCTGTTGTCTGTTCCATTTTTTTAAATTAAATGATTAATTGAATGATACTTATATCAGCTTTAATCTTTCCGTTGCTTATAGAGCCTCCTATTGCTTCATTTGTTGGCTTATTTAAGCCTTTTTATGATATTGCGCCTTATCCGTGAAATAATACTTTTGGGCACGATGATGTGTCTCATTTGTCTCAAAAGTTTTATTACTTCGTTTGCGGTCATAAATTCAGAAAGTTTTTCCATTGAAGCGCAGTTGCTCCTCTGATAATTAAGTAACCTGTCGGATCGCAAAGCACCGGATCACCGAACTTTTTATAGTGGCCGGTAATTTCGGCCAGCGCTTGCTCGTTCGCGATTGAGAACCCGATTCTCGTTTCTTCGTCTACAAGGTACTGATTTTTTTCTTTGTCGATTTTTAGTTTGAGCATGGTTTTATTGTTAGGATTAATTTGATCTATTAATGTCCAAAGCGAAAACATATTTGATAAATATTCTTCCCCGAAATATCCGAAGCCCTTTTCTCCCCAACCTGTACCCCACGAATTAATGAACTTTATATACTTCTTGCCGTTGATGAATTTAGCCCCTACAAGATACACCGCATGACCCCATTCGATATTTACTGGAGGCTTGACAAAGGCTGTTTGCCAGCCGGCGTTATCTCCGTTAAATCCGGAAACGCACCCGTTGTTGTCTCGAATGACTTGAGCGATAGAATCAATAGAAAAAGGTATGACTGAAGCGTAACTTTTGGCTTTATAGATCAAAGCCTCACTATCCCCTGCCATGAATTCTCTCATATACGCCTCTGTGGGGGGTTTTCCGTCCATATACGACGGTACATCAAGTTCGGTATTTACGCCCAGCGCGGTTAATAATTTGCCTCCTAGTCTTATTTCCGCCCCTCCATTCGGGCTGAATATTCTTTGATAAATATCTTTGGCGGATAGATCAGTGAAATTCTTGCTTTCCAGTATTTCCAAAACTTCAGCATATTTCGCCCATGATTGACCTACACACGAGAGAGATCCGTTTTGTGATTCGACTTTTAAAAACCAATCCATTTTACGCTCTATGTCAAAACCTTCTTGCCAGTCGAATGGAGCTGTGATCCCCGCTAACTCGGAATATTTATAATCTCTCTCGTCGGGAATATCCGGCAACGCACCTTTTCCGAAATTCTCTATGTCCATATTTTTATTTTAATGATTAATTTTGTAATTTATCTCTCTAGTCAAGTATTCTATCGCGTAAGCAAATGCTTCGTCGCTGTCGCTAGAAAATGTGATCCCTATTCTATCGAAAAGGAAACACACCGCATGGAATATTTCGTGTGCCAACACCGATTGGCTGTATGATTTTAGCCTAATGACTGTTTGTCCGTTTTCCAGCATTACGGTTCTTCCCCTTCCAGTCACTTCAAGCAGCTTCTTTTCGTTATCGCTCAATTCACATCCCAATTTAGTGATCGCTTTTATGACTTCTTCTGTGGTCGTTCCGATACTGATCATGACGTCAAACGGATAAATTCCCCATGATATTACAAAGTGTTGTTTCTTTTTCATTTGAAATAATTATCTTGTAAAAATTGAGGGCGGTTCATCGATAAAATATCCTGCCCCGCCCTATTTCCTCTAGTTCTTTTTTTAATTCAAATCTGTCTTTCTCTTGTCTTTCGGCTATTTCTTTTTGTTGTTGTTTATATTTTTGGTCTTGGTTCATATTTCCTCCTTGCAGGTTCGCCCGGGAAGCCGAGCGACTTAACCTCGGCTACTGTAAAAAATGGGTTGGGATTGATGCCTGAACAATCCCTGGCGAACCTGCAAGTGATCATCTTACTATTTTTTCCCAATTTGCGAGAAAAAATGCAACGACGAAACTTATTATCGCTATCATACCCAGAACGTAAGATCTCCATTTCGCTAGAGATGACACTTCTACATCTAATCCATCGAGCCTTTTCAATGTCGCGCCGTGCAGCATCTTTATTTCAGACTTATCGGCCTTGTCGCATTCCAGTTTGTCTATTTTTCCGATAATATTGTTGCTTAAGATTGCCACATCGTCGATCACTCTTTTGAGTTTTGTATTTATTACGATCAATAGATCGTGATCTGTTTTTATTTCTTCTTCTTCATTCACAATGCCTCCTGTGGG